>JBKEAK010000251.1:0-16281 GCA_047972125.1 Halodesulfovibrio sp. | reverse complement strand
CATGAAGTCGGTGAAAGAATAAACACTCCCCCTTCACCACCTCCCTAACAAGCCTTCTCCAACGCCTGCCCCACATCTTCCAGAATATCATCAATATGCTCAATGCCGACGGAGAAACGGATCAAATCCGGCGTAATGCCACCAGCACGCTGCTGTTCTTCAGTCAGCTGCGAATGCGTGGTGGAGGCAGGATGAATGGCCAGACTCTTGGCATCTCCCACGTTGGCGAGGTGCGAAACAAGCTTGAGGCTGTCTATGAACTTTGCCCCTGCCTCCGCTCCGTTGCCCGATGCGCCCTTTATCCCGAATACGACCATGCCGCCGTACCCGCCGGAGAACTGGTCCCGCGCCGCCGCGTGCGAAGGGTCGCCCGCAAGACCGGGATACCGCACCCACGCCACATTCGCATGCTGCTGCAGATACTCGGCCACGCGCTGGGCGTTTTCGCAATGCCGCTCCATGCGCAGGCTCAGGGTTTCCAGCCCCTGCAGGAATATCCAGCAGTTGTCAGGGCTGATGCAGCCACCGAGATTGCGCAGCGGCACCAGACGCAGACGCAGTGCAAACGCCACGGGATTCAGTGGCCCGAGATCATGGGCATAGCGCATTCCGTGGTAGGAAGGGTCGGGCTCGTTGAAGAGCGTGAACTTAGGGTCGGTCCAGTCGAAGTTGCCGCCATCGACCACAATGCCGCCAATCCCGGTGCCGTGCCCGCCAATCCATTTGGTCAGCGAATGCACCACCACATGCGCGCCATGCTCCAGCGGACGGAACAGGCTGGGCGGCGTGAAGGTGGAATCCACCACCAGCGGCAGATGGAATTCTTCCGCCACCTTGGCCACGGCACGCAGATTGACCACGTCCAGAGAAGGATTGCCTATCACCTCGGTGAACAGCATGCGGGTGTTGGGCGTGATTTTGGCGCGGATGTCGTCAGGATTGGTGAAGTCCGCAAAGTGGGTGGTGATACCCTGATCCGGCAATATGGCATCAAACATGGTGTAGGTACCGCCGTACAGGTTGGATGAAGAAACGATTTCATCACCCTTCCGGCAGATATTCAGCACGGTGTAATGAATGGCCGTGGTGCCGGAAGCAAGCGCCACTGCGGCGGCTCCACCTTCCAGCTCGGCAATGCGCTGTTCCAGCGCGTCCTGCGTGGGGTTGCCCAAACGGGTATAGATATTCCCCAGTTCCTTCAGCGCAAACAGGTTCGCGGCATGTTCCGTGTTGTTGAACAGGTAAGCAGCCGTGCGGTGCACAGGAATGGCGCGGGCGTTGCTCTGGTCCTTGGAAAAACCTGCATGCAGGGCCTTGGTTTCGAAACGGTATGATGCGGTCATGGTTATCTCCATGGTGTTATCTGAAATGGATGCAGTTACGCGAAATTGCCGGAGGGCCGGATTACCGATTACCGGTCATCGCCCTTCTATCATGAATATGCCGTACGATGCGCGAAGGTTGGGCAGCAGCCCCACATGCTTCGGATACTGATCTCCGGTGGGCATGGTCACGGCCTCCTGCCGCATGATGCGGAAGGGAATTTCCGCTCCGTATTTGTGAAAATCGTTCAGGGTCAGCACCCGGATGTTGGGGGTATCGTACCATTCATAGGGCAGTTCGCGGGTCCTCGGAGCACGACCGCCGAACATGGCCTGCAGGCGCACCTTCCAGTAGCCGAAGTTGGGAAAGCTCACGATGCCGAACCGCCCCACGCGCAGCAGCTGCTTCAGCATTCTGGTGGGCCGGTGCACCTGCTGCAGCGTCTGGCTGACGATGACATAGTCGAACGCCTTGTCAGGATAGTTGGGCAGTTCCTCGTTCACGTTGCCGTGCACCACGGAAAGCCCCTGCCCTATGCACTGGGCAACACGGGCTTCGGCAAGCTCTATGCCTGTTCCGAAAACACGCTTCTCGCGCACGAGATGGCCGAGCAACTGGCCGTCTCCGCAACCAAGGTCAAGCACGCGGCTTTCCGGCTCAATCCACGAGGCAATGACCTGCTGGTCAAAACGGAGGGGCCTTTCAGAGGGCTGCGCGCCACGGGAGGTATCTGTCTGATTAGCGGACATGGCGGAAGAACCCTCCCAGAATATCGGCAAAATGGTTGTTGGGGAGCAGAAACGCGTCGTGCCCCCATTTTTCGGTGATGTCGCAGAAGCTCACATCCCTGCCTGCCCGCTGCAGATGCGCGACCAGCCCCTTGGACTGATAGCTGGGATACAGCCAGTCCGAAGTGAAGGAGATGACCAGAAAACGCGTGTCGGATGCGGCATACGCCTGTGCCGCATAACTTTCGGGATTTTCCAGCTCCAGATCGAAGTAGTCTGCCGCCTTGGTGACATACAGAAAGGAGTTGGCGTCGAAGCGCTGCACGAACTTGCGTCCCTGATGATGCAGATAACTTTCCACCTGAAAATCCGTCTCGAAGTTGAAGGAAAGCTGTTCCCTGTTCTGCAGGTTGCGGCCGAACTTCACATGCATGGATTCATCGGAAAGATAGGTGATGTGGCCGATCATGCGCGCCACGGCAAGGCCGAGATCCGGCGCGGGGCCACCGTAATACCCGCCCTGCTTCCAGTTGGGGTCGGAGATGACCGACTGCCGCGCCACTTCGTTGAAGGCGATAGCCTGCGCAGAGTGCCGCGTGGTAGTGGCAATGGGAACAGCCGCAGCAACCATTTCAGGATACCGTGCCGCCCATTCCAGCACCTGCATGCCGCCAAGGGAACCGCCGAGAACCGCGCACAGGCGGGTAATGCCGAAATGCCGCACCAGTTCACGCTGTGCACGGACCATATCCGTAATGGTGACCACGGGAAAATCCAGCCCGTACGGTTCACCCGTAACCGGATTCAGGCTCGCCGGTCCGGTGGAGCCATAGCAACTGCCGAGAATGTTGGAGCAGATGACAAAGAACCGGTTCGTATCCACAGGCTTGCCGGGGCCGACATATTCGTCCCACCAGCCGGGCTTTTCCTGCCCGCCGTGGGATGAGGCCGCCACATGCGAATCGCCTGTCAGGGCATGGCAGATGAGCACGGCGTTGCTTTTGTCGGGTGCCAGCGTGCCGAAGGTCTCATAAGCGAGCTGCACACCGGCAAGCTCGGCCCCGCTTCTGAAAACAAGCGGCTCAGGCAGGGTGAACAGGCTTGCCTCGTTGGCTGCGGTTTCCGCCCCGGAAGAATTGGATTGCGTCATACGTATACCTCTGCATCCGCAGAGAACCGCGCAGCTCCCGCCGCAGGACGAGGACATGGCACGGCACCGCCGCAGAATACGGTAGATGCGTTACACGAAAGCATACCGGCTGCAGCATGGCAGAAAACAGGCCGTGCTGCACCAGCGAAGCATTATATTTACGGGTAGCAACAGAAAGAGAGTCAGCCCCTTGGGGGCCTGCTCACTAGCGAGGGCGATGCCCTGACCGCATTCGCCGACCACAGTTACGGTCGGATACGCGGACGGGCACAAGGCGGGGTTCGGGACGAACCGCGCGAAGGACCATGGCGGCGAGACCACAGGCAAGGCCGGTGGCTACAATGGTCTGTATGGCGAGGGTGATATTGATCATAATAGTATTACCTCATCGGTCCCGCTGTGCGGGCTGGCAGTAGCACCTTGACCTCATATGGGCATTCAGGTTGCTAGGCGGTCTGCGAGCCAGGTCTCTCACGCCTTCTTAATGATCTTTGATCCTGATAAGACGGCCAGCGACTGCCGTCAAGTGCGGCAACCAAGAAAACTCCCGGTGCCGTGACGAAAGAACGGCTGCCACCCGCCCCCGCCCTTGTCCCGCAGGGACACTCCGCCCAGTGACAAAGTCCTCGTGGAGAGGGGGTTTGAGCGGGGTACGGGCTGCCCACAATGCGCGCCCGGCTGGACATTCGCGCCAGCATGCCCTATCCAAACCTATCCGGAGCCCTGCACGCCACGGCTGCGGATACATCATACGCAACATTTCCGGCACCCAAGCCAATCAGAGGTACTGCAATGACACTTCTCTCCCAGCAGGTTTCCGGCTTCATCGAGAACTCCTCGTGGATCCGGAAGATGTTCGAATCAGGCATCGCCCTGAAAAAACAGTATGGCGCGGATGCCGTATGCGACTTCAGCCTCGGCAACCCCGACGTGCCCGCCCCCGCACTGGTGGGCGACATTCTGCGTGACCTTGCCGACAAGACTGAAGAACCCTTCACCTTCGGTTACATGCCCAACGGCGGTTTTCCGTGGGCACGCCAGATCATTGCCGACCTCGTGAAGAAGGAACAGGGAGTGGAAGTTTCCGGCGACGACTGCCTCATCTCCTGCGGTGCTGCCGGTGCCATGAACGCCTTTTTCCGCGCGGTGATGGAGCCCGGTGACGAGGTGGTGGGCGTGGCCCCCTATTTCGTGGAATACGGTTTCTACACCTCCAACCATCAGGTGACCTTCAAGCCTGCCATGTCCAAGCCCGACACCTTCGAGCTGGATATCGACAGCATTGAAGCCGCCATGACGCCCAAGACCCGCGGCGTTATCATCAACTCGCCCAACAACCCCACCGGCGTGGTGTATACGAAGGAAGAGATCATCTCCCTCGCTGCCCTGCTGGATGCCAAGAGCAAGGAATACGGCCGCCCGATCTTCCTTATCTCCGACGAGCCGTACCGCTTCCTCGCCTTTGACGGTGTGGAAGTGCCGAGCGTGCTGCCCCTGTATGACTATGCCGTGGTGCTTTCCTCGTTCTCCAAGAACCTTTCGCTGGCAGGCGAGCGCGTGGGTTATGTGTGCCTTTCGCCCCGCATGCCCGAACGCGGCAAGCTCATGGCCGGACTTATGCTCACCAACCGCATTCTCGGCTTCGTGAACCCGCCCGTCATCGGCCAGCACCTGCTCAAGGCCGCACTCACCGCACAGGTGGATGCAGGCATTTACGCAAAGCGCCGTGACGTGATGGCCCGCGTGCTTACCGAAGCCGGATACGACTTCCTCATGCCCAAGGGCGCGTTCTACTTCTTCCCCAAGGCTCCCGGCGGCGACGATGTTGCGTTCTGCCAGCGCCTGATGGAAGAAAAGGTGCTCGCCGTGCCCGGAACGGGCTTTGGCGGCCCCGGTTACTTCCGCCTGACCTTCTGCGTAGGCGAAGAAGTTATCGAGCGCGCGGCAGAAGGCTTCAGAAAAGCCAACCGCTAACTACGAAAAACTCACGCGTTATTTTGTGCATCATCCAAACGGCGCATCCCGACAAGCGATGCGCCGATTTCCTTGAATGACATCAGGTGGTTGGCACTAACGCTTTTTTTGAAAACGTCCCTAACTTTCCCTTGACAAGCGGACCGGAACCCTTGACTTTCCTTCGGGACTCGATTACCGATCTCGCTCTTATGTCTTTCTCGTGGAGTGCTGATGTTTGAGACTCTTTCCGACAGACTGAATTCTGTATTCAAAAAGTTCAGTGGTCAGAAGACCCTGAACGAGGAAAACGTGCAGGAGGGCCTGCGCGAGGTTCGCCTTGCCCTGCTCGAAGCGGACGTTAACTTCAAGGTGGTGAAGGACTTCACCGACCGTGTCCGTGAGCGTTGCCTCGGTCAGGAGGTGCTCAAAGGCGTCAACCCCGCACAGCAGGTCATCAAGATCGTTCATGACGAACTGGTGGAACTGCTCGGCGGCGACACCACGAGCCTGAACCTGAGCGGCCCCAAGCCCCATGTCATAATGATGGTGGGCCTGCAGGGTTCCGGTAAGACCACGTCGTCTGCCAAGCTGGCCAATTTCCTGCGCAAGCAGAAAATGAAGCCTTACCTTGTGCCTGCCGACGTGTACCGGCCCGCAGCTATTGACCAGTTGCACACGCTGGCCAAGCAGCTGGGCATTCCGGCGTATAATTCCACAACGCAGATGAATCCTGTGGATATCGCCGTGGCCGCTTACCAAGAGGCGCGCGAGCAGCAGTGCGATGTGATACTGCTCGATACCGCCGGTCGTCTGCATGTGGATGAGCAGCTCATGAACGAGCTGGTATCCATTAAGGAAAAGCTGAATCCGGCTGAAATCCTTTTTGTTGCAGACGCCATGACCGGTCAGGACGCCGTTACCGTGGCCGAAGCTTTCAACGCAAAGCTCGACCTCACCGGTGCCGTGCTCACCAAGATGGATGGTGACGCACGCGGCGGCGCAGCCCTTTCCATCAAAACCGTTACCGGCACTTCAGTGAAGTTTGTCGGTATGGGCGAAAAGATTTCCGACCTCGAAGTCTTCCATCCGGACCGAATCGCCGGACGCATCCTCGGCATGGGTGACGTGCTCACCCTCGTTGAAAAGGCACAGGCCGAGGTATCGCAGGAAGAAGCCGAAGCCATGGCCCGCAAGATGCAGAAGGCCGAATTCGACTTCGAGGACTTCCGCACCCAGATGCGCCGCATGCGCAAGCTCGGGTCGCTGGAAGGGATTCTCAAACTTATCCCCGGCATGGGTGCGCTGAAGGAAAAGCTCGGCGACCTCAATGTGCCGGATAAGGAAATGAACCGCATCGAGGCGATTATCAACTCGATGACGGATCAGGAACGTCGCAACCCCGACCTCATCAACACCAGCCGCAAAAAGCGTATCGCGGGCGGCTGCGGTTTGAAGGTGCAGGACGTGGATAACCTCATCAAAAGCTTCTCGCAGATGCGAATGATGATGAAGCAGATGATGGGTGGCGGCGGCAAAAAGGGACAGATGGGCAAAATGCCCAAGATGTCCAACATGCCCACCATTCCCGGGATGAACCTTCCCGGCATGGGCAAACTGCGCGGCCTGCCCGGCAAGGCAAAGGCCGACATGTCCAATCTGGATGCCATGCAGGCAATGCAGGGTATGGGCGGCATGCCCGGAATGCCTGGCATGCCCGGTTTCCCCGGAATGGACGGTTTTCCCGGAATGGGAGATGGCGAAGCGTCTCAGGGTCTTTCAAAGGACGACCTGAAGAAAAAACGCGACGCCCGCAAGAAGGAAAAGATGAAAAAGAAGCAGGGCCGCAAGAAAAAATAGTGGCCCTTTGGTCCGATAACGAAGACGCGGAAACCGGGGGATTCTTTCCCCTTGCGCTTTCCGGGAAAAACCATATTATTACATAATATAATGGGAGAACAACGAGATGGCCGTTAAACTTAGACTGACCCGTATGGGCAACAAGAAGCGTGCATTCTACCGTGTCGTGGCGATCAACACTCTGTCCCGCCGCGATGGTCGTCCTCTTGAATACTTGGGCTTCTACAACCCCATGGTCGAGCCTGCCGAAATCAAGATTGACATGGACAAGGTTCAGAAGTGGATCAACGACGGCGCTGAGCCCAGCGACACCGTTCGCGCCCTTCTCAAGCAAGTTAAGTAGCTTCTGTTCATGGCGACCTGCCTAGGCAGCTCACCTATTGCTGACATCCTGCTGAACAACGACTGGAGGTGAGCCATGTTGAAGGATCTGGTTGAGTACATCGCGAAATCGCTTGTGGACAACCCCGACGCAGTGTCCGTAGCTGAGGTCGAGGGTGAACAGACTTCTGTTCTTGAACTGAAGGTAGCCAAGGAAGACCTTGGCAAAGTAATTGGCAAGCAGGGCCGTACGGCCCGCGCGATGCGCACCATCCTCGGTGCCGCCTCCACCAAAGCCAGGAAGCGCTCTGTTCTGGAAATTCTGGAATAAGGCCTCCGCCCGGGCGGATGACTGACAGTCGACTCTTACAGATAGGCTTGATCGTCAAGCCACACGGATTGCGGGGGGAAGTCTGCGTCGAATACTACGCGGACTCCCCTTTACTTCTGAGCGATCACGTGTGGCTGCAGAAAGGCAAGTCAAAGCCCACCCGTCACAAGGTGGTCTCTACGCGTACCCATCAGGGTCGCGAATTGCTGCTGCTTGAGGATTGCCGTGACAGAAATTGCGCAGAGACCCTGCGCAACGTGATAGTGCTCGTTCCCGAGAGCGCTCTGCCCGACCCCACAGAGGATGAGGTTTACCTCTACCAGCTTGAGGGTCTTGAAGTGCGCCTTGAGGACGGCTCGTCCATTGGACACATCGTAAACTTCCAGTTCAACGCCGGATCAGAGGTCTGGGTGATAGAAACGCCGGACAAACGGGAAGTGCTCTTCCCCGCCACCGACCAGTTCGTCACCGACGTGGACCTCGACAACGGCACCGTCACCATTGCACCGCCAGAAGGACTGCTCGACCTCTATCTGGGCGGCGAGTAGTATATTCCATCATGCAGTTCACCATCGTCACGCTCTTCCCGGAGTTCTTCGACTCTGCGCTCGGGTGCGGACTCATGGCCAAGGCCAATGAATCCGGACTCGTTTCGTTCGCGTTCAAGAATCCGAGAGAGCATACGACTGACAGGCACCACACCGTGGACGACCGCCCTTACGGCGGCGGTCCCGGCATGGTCATGATGGCAGACCCGCTGGCGAAGACTCTCAGCAGCATTCAGGAATCTTCAGGCAAGCCCGGCAGAATTCTGATGATGGCCCCCAAGGGGCGTCCGTTCACGCAGGCCATGGCCCGCGAACTGGCGCAGGAGGAATCCGTCACCATCATCTGCGGGCGCTATGAAGGGTTTGATGCACGGCTGGAAGAACTCTTCCCCATTGAGCCGGTCTCCATTGGCGACTATGTGCTCAACGGCGGAGAAACCGCTGCCCTTTCGGTCATCGAGGCCACATCGCGCCTTGTGCCCGGCTACATGGGGCACGAAGATTCCGGCGAAGAAGAGAGTTTTTCCGCAGGTTTGCTTGAATATCCCCACTACACCCGCCCCGATGTCTATGAAGGGCTGGAGGTGCCGGATATCCTGAAATCCGGCGATCACAAGCGCATAGCCGAGTGGCGTCGTGAACAGGCGTTGAAGATAACTTTGCACAACAGACCTGATATTTTGCAGGAAGCACCGCTATCTTCCAACGATCTGGAAATATTGAAAAAAGAAGAAAGAAATCGTGTCGGCAGAAACCTCTTTTGCTCACTGGTTCACTATCCTGTTGTAAATAAAGAGAAAAAATCTGTCGCAGTTTCTTTGACAAACCTCGATATACACGATATAGGCCGCTGTTCATGCACCTATGGTCTCGGTGGTTACTACATTTCCACTCCCATCGAAGATCAAAGGCGTATGCTGGATGAGCTGCTCCGGCACTGGGTAACCGGTCCGGGAACCGCCGCCAACCCTGACAGGGGAGAGGCATTGCAGATCATCCGTGGTGTCGGATATATTGAAGACGCCGTGCGCGATATTTCGGAACGGACCGGACAAAAGCCCCTGTTGGTTGCGACGAGCGCCAAGGGAGCGGGTAACATGAGTGTTGCCGACCTTCGCCAGTTGCTGGCGGAACGTCCTGTCTTGCTTCTGTTTGGTACGGCTCACGGTCTCGCCCCGCAGGTTCTTGAGGAGTGTGACGGGATACTGCGGCCGGTTCGATACCTTGACGGCTACAACCACCTCTCGGTGAGGACGGCTGCAGCCATTATCATTGATCGGATACTGGGCGACGCCCTGTGAGCGCCGCACCGTAAAGTTTACAAACGAACGCAAACCCCACGTAACCCGTGTTGCGAAAAATTAGGCCAAAGGGGACACTAATATGAATGCTATTCAGAAGATCGAACGTGAACAGATGCGCATCGACATGCCGAAGTTCAACAGCGGCGACACCGTTAAGGTACACATGCGCATTATCGAAGGCGAAAAGGAACGCATCCAGGTTTTCCAGGGTGCAGTAATCCGCATCAGCAACGGCACCACCGGTGCTACCTTCACCGTGCGCAAGGTTTCCGAAGGTGTTGGCGTTGAGCGCGTGTTCCCCATGCACTCTCCCTCCATCGAGCGCGTTGAACTGGTTCAGGAAGGCCGCGTACGTCGTAGCCGCCTGTACTACCTGCGCGACCTTAAGGGTAAGGCTGCCCGCATCAAGCCCAAGAACCGCTGGTAAGCAGTTCGGGCTCTTGCACCAAGGTGATGAAAGGGGTTGGCACTGCCAGCCCCTTTTTTCGTGCCCGAAGAAAAGCGTATCACTTCCCTGCCCTGCCGTGCGGCTCTGAACAGCCACACACAAATGCGGACCTCACGCGCTTTTCCCTTGAACTGACAGGAAAAAACTGTCTACAAAGACACACAGACCAAACCAACTTCAACCATTCCCGGAAGATACATGCCCCGCAAGAAAGCCGCCCCCACAATTGCCATGAACCTGCTCACGCCGGACGGAGCCGAACCGGATCTTCAGGCAACATGGCCAACGCCCTTTGCAGGTGTTGATGAGGCTGGCCGAGGGTGCCTTGCCGGTCCTGTTGTGGCCGGCGCGTGCATTCTTCCGCAGGGGCTTGTCATCGAGGGGCTTACCGACTCGAAGAAGCTTACCGAGAAGAAACGCGAGGCACTCTACCCCGTCATACGGCAGCAGGCCCTTGCATGGGGTGTGGGGGTTGTCTGGCCCGCCGAGATAGACCGCATAAACATTCTGCAGGCCACCTTTCTGGCCATGCACCGTGCCGTGCAGGCGCTGAAGGTGCCCCCGGTCTTTCTCGCCATAGACGGTAACCAGAAGATACCTGCGGAACTGGCAGGAGCCATGGCTCAGGCAACGGTGGTCAAGGGCGACCTCAAGATTCCGGCCATATCTGCGGCCTCGATACTGGCAAAGACTTTTCGAGACAGGCTCATGAACAGCCTGCACCGCCGGTATCCCCAATACGGATTCGCGCAGCACAAGGGCTATGGCACGCAGGAGCACATTGCCGCCATCGCCGAAACCGGCCCCTGCCGCATGCACCGGCTCACCTTTGCCAAAGTGCGTCCCGACACACCATCAGAAGTGGTGACGGAGCAGGCTTCGCTATGGTAGGCAACCACGGTGGATTCGCGGGAAAGCCGCAGCACCTTGTTACCGGTGCACATGGAGAAGAGGCTGCCGCCCGCTTTCTGGCTGACCGTGGATACCGTATCGTGGCGCGCAACTGGCGGCACGGCAAACTGGAACTGGACATCGTCTGCACACGCGGCAGCGAGACCGTGTTCGTGGAAGTGAAAACGCGAGCACAGGGTTCGCTGCAACGCCCGGACGAAGCGCTGACGGCAGCCAAACGGCGCAGCCTGATACGGGCAGCGCAGCACTATATTTCAGCGGCAAACCTGTGGGACAGGCCGTGCCGGTTCGATCTTATCGCCGTTGTGCGCAGCGGCGACACCTATCACGTGGAGCACATGGAAAATGCCTTTGATCTCTCCCAACCTGTGGGTGGTGGCAACACCGCTTGGCAACCCTGGTGATCTTTCTCCCCGTGCCCGCGAGGTTCTGGAATCCGCCGACCTCGTGCTGGCGGAAGACACCCGCCGTGCCGGAACCCTGTTCAAGATGACCGGGGTTACCGTGAAAAAGCTTGCCAGCTTCCATGACCACAATGAGGAAGCCAAAGCTCCCTCGCTGGTGGAAGCTATGCAGCAGGGACAGATTCTCGCGCTGGTTTCCGATGCGGGCATGCCGCTCTTTTCCGACCCCGGCTACAGGCTGGTGCGCCTTGCCCGGCAGGAAGGGCTTTCCGTTTCCGTGGTTCCCGGACCAAGTGCTCCCCTGACCGCGCTGGCGGCTAGTGGCATAGCACCACAGCCGTTGACCTTCATGGGTTTTCCCCCGCGCAAGAAGAGCGAGCAGGAAAAATTTTTCGGCGAATTCCGCTCAGTGCAGACCACGCTGGTCTTCTTTGAACGGAAGAACCGCCTTGCGGAAACGCTCGCAGTCGCCTTTGGCGTGCTCGGCCCGCGGGAACTGTGTGTTGCACGGGAATTGACCAAGACACATGAGGAGTTTATCCTCACCCGCCTGGAGGAGCATGCCGCTGTTCCGGGCGACCTGCTGGGAGAAATAACCGTTGTTGTCGGACCGCCCGAAAGCGTGGACAAGCCTGATGAAAAGGCTGTTCTTGAGCTTGTCAGGGAAGAATCCGCAGCAGGCGGCAAACCCCGTGATATCGCCCGCCGCGTGAAAGATCGCGTGCAGGGCTGGAACGTGGGCGAGATATATCAGCTCATGCAACGCTGAAGCATTTTCAAAAAACGGCTGCGAAACCCAGAACACCTTTCGGCCAACGAGACTACGCCATGAAGACCATGACGGATGCCCGGACTCTGCTGCGCTGCTTTATGCGCACCTATCTTGTAGGTGCCGCATTCAACACGCGCGGCCTGCAGAATGTGGGCATTGTCTACGCCATGGAACCGGGTTTACGGGCCATATATCCCGACCCCAAGCAACGGCGCGATGCCAGAAAGCGGTACCTGAAGCACTACAACACGCACCCCTTCTGGACCCCGCTGCTCGTGGGCACCTTCCTCTCGCTGGAAGCGCTCATCGCACGCGGCAAAGCGCCGCCCGAAATGCTCGCGGCCCTGAAGGACACCACCACCTACACCCTTTCCGCCATCGGCGATTCCGTCTTCGGGGGCAGTTTTCTGGTTTTCTGGTCGCTGACCACCACATGCATGCTGGTGGCAGACATGCACTGGGCCGCCCTGTGCTGGACGACATTACTGTTTCTCAGCCTGCAGGCTTTCAAACTTTTCACCTTTGCCGCCGGACTTCGCGGCGGGCTGAAAGTGCTGAACATGCTCAGGAATTGGGATCTTATCAACTGGGGGGAGCGACTGAAACTCGCCAACGCAGTTGTTCTTGTGATACTATTGTACGAAGTCTGGCCCGGTGCACATCCGCAATTCACGTGGGAACGTCCCGGGGAGCTGGCATGGGGGCTTGCCAGCGCCGGATTGTGTCTGGTCGGTTGGGTGCTGGCGCGCTTCCATCTGTCCAGAATAATACTCTTCTTTATCCTGGCACTGGGGGCGGCAGCCGTGCCCATGCTGACAGGATATTTCTCTTCCGGCATATGAGCCGGAAGAGCCCGAAAAGGAATGCACACAGTGCGCAACACGATTACCGAACACGAGGGCAGCTTCTCCGCTATCATCCTTGTGCAGAATGAACTGGGCCTGCATGCGCGCCCCGCAGCGCGCATAGCACAAGAGGCCCAGAAGTTCCGGTGCGAACTCAGGCTCGTGGTGGAGGATCAGGAGGTGGATGCCAAGTCCATCCTCGACATCCTCTCCCTTGCTGCCGTGCGTGGAACAGAGATCACTCTGAAAGGATGGGGCGACGATGCGCGTCAGGCCCTTGAACATATGGCCGATACCCTGCACCACACACTGGGAGAGGGGGCGTAAGTGGCACGCGAAATTCTTCACGGAGTAGCGGTTTCCGCCGGTATATCCATCGGCAAGGCGTTTTTCATCAACCGCCAGAGCCGAAGGCACATCCCGCGCGAAACCATTCCATCCAGCAAGGTGGATTACGAAATCGACCGCCTGACCGCCGCGTCCAACATGGTGCGCGACGAGTTCGAGGCGGCACGCGCCAAGGTTCCGGAGGAACTCCGGGAACACGGGGCCATCATCGATTCGCACCTCATGATCTGTCAGGACCCCAAACTCATGCTGGCCGCCGCCACGCGCATACGCGACCGCGGCATTACGGCGGAGTGGGCCCTTGAACAGTCCGTGGAGACCATTGCCGCAGCCTTCAGTTCCATTGATGATCCGTACATCCGCGAGCGCATTCAGGACGTGCGCGTGGTGGCGGAGCGCATCATGCACCGCCTGCTCGGCGGCAAGGACACCTCGCGTGCCCTTGAAGAACGCATGGTGCTCATGGCGCACGATCTTACTCCGGCAGATACCATAGAGCTGGAGCAGGACAAGATCATGTCCTTTGCCACCTGCGAAGGCGGCAAGACCTCGCATACGGGCATTCTGGCGCGTTCGCTGCAAATTCCCGCCATTGTCGGCGTGGAAGGGCTGGAGGAATGCGTACGCGACGGCGAGCTTGTCATTGTGGACGCCCTGCGCGGACGAATCCTCATCGATCCCACGGAAGATGAGCTGGCAGACTATTCCGACCTGAAATACCAGTTCGAGAACTACCAGAAGTCCATCATCCATCAGTGCAAGCTGCCCGGCGAAACCGTGGACGGCTTCCGGCTCGACATTCAGGCCAACATAGAACTGGCCGACGAGCTGCAGAGCGTGCTCGACAACGGCGGCGAAGGCGTGGGCCTCTACCGCACGGAATACGCCTTTCTGAACCGCAAGAAGGCACCCACGGAAGAAGAGCTCTACCGCGAATATGCCACCCTTGCTGAACGGCTTGCCCCTGCCAAGGTTACCCTGCGCACGCTCGACGTGGGCGCGGACAAGATGATGAACACGCAGGAAAAGCTGGAAGAGGCAAACCCCGCCCTCGGGTTGCGCGGCATACGCTACTGCCTGAAGAATCAGGAACTTTTCCGCATGCAGTTGCGCGCCATACTGCGCGCCAGCGTGCACGGCAACGTGGCTGTCATGTTCCCCATGATCTCGGGCATCAAGGAAGTGCGACAGGCACGCTACCAGCTCAACCTTGTCCG
This sequence comes from Halodesulfovibrio sp., assembly GCA_047972125.1. Lineage (GTDB taxonomy): Bacteria > Desulfobacterota > Desulfovibrionia > Desulfovibrionales > Desulfovibrionaceae > Halodesulfovibrio. Next base: position 1,817 of record JBKEAK010000251.1, on the reverse strand, counting down.
GCAGGAACTGGATGAGGCGGGCATTCCCTACAACCCCAACATGCCCGTGGGCATCATGATCGAGCTGCCCAGCGCGGTCATGATATCCGAAACGCTGGCGCAGGAAGTGGACTTCTTCTCCATCGGCACCAACGATCTCATCCAGTATTCACTGGGAATCGACAGGGCCAACAAGCACGTCTCCTACCTGTATCAGCCCCTGCACCCCGCCATTGTGCGGTCCATCAAATATGTGGTGGACGCCGCGCACCGTGCGGGCATAGAAGTGAGCGTCTGCGGCGAAGTGGCATCCGACCCCTACTGCATCCCCATTCTCATGGGCATGCAGATAGATGCGGTCTCCATCGCTCCGCAGGCCATACCCGGCATAAAGCGCATCATCCGTCAGGTGAACATGGAAGAGTGCAAGCAGCTGCTGCGCGACGTGCTCAGCCACGCCACTGTTTCCAAAATCAACCGCAAGGTGCGCCAGACCATATTCAAGCGCTTCCCGGAAGAGCTGACATTTTTCGCATCCCTGCTCGATCAGGACGATTAGACACAGACCATGAGCAAGAAGAATAAAAAGGAATCCAGCGGGCATATCGCCAAAAACAAGAAAGCCCGCCACTATTACGAGCTTATCGAAAACCTTGAAGCCGGCATTGAGCTGCGCGGCACAGAGGTGAAATCGCTGCGTGCAGGTCTTGTGGCCTTCCGCGACAGCTACGTTCAGTTCAGAAACGGCGAGGCATGGCTTGTGGGCCTGCATATCGCCCCCTACGAAAACGCAGGTTACGCCCAGCACGACCCCGACCGCGACCGCAAGCTGCTGCTGCACAGCCGCCAGATTTCGGCATGGGCCGCCAAGGTGGACCAGCGCGGCTTTTCCGTGGTGCCCGTGTCCATATATTTCAAGGATTCCCGCGTGAAGGTGGAAATTGCGCTCGGACGAGGCAAAAAGCTGCACGACCAGCGCGACAGCATCAAGGAACGCGATATTCAGCGCGACGTGGCCCGCCAGTTGGCAGGCATGTAGTGTTGTCGAAAGCCGGGGGAGTGAAGAGGGCCTCCGGCGGGGAGGGCTCTGCCCTCCACCCGACAGGGGGCTAAGCCCCCTGTACCCCGTGAATTACGTAGTAATTTGAAGGGGCAAATTTCAGCTTACGGCTTATCCCTAGTTTTTCTCTACCGGGGTTTCCAAAGGGAATCATTCCCTTTGGCGGGGTTCGGGGCAGCGCCCCGATCTCCCCCTCATCAACCTTATAGACCGTTACCGCCCAGTACCACCCTGCAGCCACACTCAGACAGCCCATGACGAAGACCGCCAGCCTTACCGCCACGCAGCACCGCTTTTTGCAGAACCTGTTTCCCGGCACCGACTACCTCAGCACACCGGAACAGATGCTGGTCTTCGAAACTGATGCAAGCCGCCTCACAGGCGTGCCGCTGGCTGTTGTGCGTCCGCAGACGGAAGAACAGATCGTGGAACTGCTGCGCTGGGCGCACACCGAGCGTATTCCGCTGTACCCGCGCGCCCGGGCAACCAACGTGGTAGGCCTGTGCGTGCCGGAAAAACCCGGCATCGTCATTTCCACCCTGAAGATGAACCGCATCATAGATGTGGACGCCGATGATTTCGTGGCCGTGGTGGAACCGGGTATTGTTACCGGCGACCTGCAAAAGCATGTGGAGGCCATGGGCCTTTTCTACCCGCCGGACCCTGCCAGCTTCGGCATTTCCACCATAGGCGGCAATGTCGCCACCTGTGCGGGCGGCATGCGCGCCGTGAAATACGGTGTTACCCGCGAATGGGTGCTGGGCTGCCGCGTTGTGCT
>JBKEAK010000250.1:0-1651 GCA_047972125.1 Halodesulfovibrio sp. | reverse complement strand
TTTCAGCCAGTACATCGTCATCCGTTGTGATCATGCCGCCAAAAATTGATGTCATCAGCTTGCTGATATTGAGGCCGTAGATCGCCGCAATACCTTCCTTATGCACAGGGCGATTATTCCATGTGCACAGAAATGAGTGCGCGCAATCCTGAATGATCGGTAACGATGGATAATTGTAGCGGAATCGGTCCAGTTCATCAAGGTTGACCGGGTGTCCGAAAATGGAAGTAGCAATCATTGCGCCGGTTTTCGAGGTTACCTCTTTTCCGGCCAGAGAAAGGTCCATGTTGTAATCATTGGGGTTGCTGTCCACAAAGACCGGTTCATTGCCGCTTTTGACCACAGCGTGAGGAACCACTACACAGGTCCACGCGGGGACGATGATTTCCCGGTTACGCAGGCCCATGGCTTCAAGAAGGCAGAACAGCCCTGTCCGGCCATAAGGAAAGGCTATGGCGTGTGCCTGATCTGCCAGCTGCGCGAAGCGCTTTTCGAAACGCTCTATATCAGCGGCAGAAGAAGGCAGCATGGCGGTCAAAAATTCTGACACACCAAGGGTGGGGCGCAGGCGAGCAATCATTGTTCCGTCCCTCTGCTATTGTGCCAGTAGCCAGCGGAGGCCATGTGGATGGAGCGGAAGTCTCCACCCTCCGGGGAGAATCTGTCCACGGGGGCACCGGCAGGTTCAAGACTGGCAACAGTTTCCGCCAGTTCCCCCGAGAAAGTGATATGTCTTGTGACCTTAAGCGGGAGATATTTTTTTCTGCCTATCAACAGGAAGGCCATGCAGTTCTTTATGGCGCGAGAAACAGCCGCGCTGCGCATGACTGTCATTGCGAGAACACGTAGCCCCATGAGTTGACTGGGGGCAGGTCTGGTGCGTAGAAGGGGGCTGACCCGGGTAGTAACCGTAATGGTCTCTCTGCCGATGCTGACTGTGGCGGTAGGGTCCTGCACTTGGGTGCTCCAATGCTTTCCTGCTTTGGTCATAATGGAACCACCGTCTACTGTATGCTGCTGTCCATCTTTGGAACAGGATTCATAGGCTCCGCCAAGCCGTGGAGAAACCACAGTGTAGTGATGGGGCGTGGAGCATATGAGAAGCCCTGCTTCTGGGAAGTGGCAGCCTTCAAAAGTATTATCCATACAGGGAAGAGGCTTGTAGGCTTTGGCTGGCTGGCGCCGGTTCGTTTCCGCTGCAATGGCGTACGAGTTGAAAAGGGGAATCAGATTGGGATCGTCCATGGCGGTGAGCGTAACGCAGCGATGGTGCGCAATGGATTCCTTCATGAAGCAACTCAGGCTCAATGCAGCATCAGATTCGTCAGCCAGCAGGGCGATGCCGGAGGGAAACCAGAGCCGGGTGCGCCTACTGCCGAAAACACCGCCAAAGCTGCCGTCAGGGAAGGCAAAATGGCTTAGGAACTGTGCTGCCCGTATAAGGATGGGGCGTAGCCCGAGGTCCGGCCGGATGGAGTCGGCCAGAGTCAGATAATGCAGGCACAGTGTTTGATAGCCAGGGTCGGCCCCGTCGTATTCCTTAAACCAGCCTTCCTGGGAAGAGTTGTCCAAAATGCGTTTTAGCAACTCCTTGGCACGTTCTTCTGCCTGACGATCGCCCGTGGCGGCATGCCAGAGAAGCAGTGCGCCT
>JBKEAK010000249.1:0-22388 GCA_047972125.1 Halodesulfovibrio sp. | reverse complement strand
GGATATCCTCGCCACGTTCGCGCAGTGGCGGCAGGGTAAGCACTTCAAAGCTCAGTCGGTCCAGCAGGTCGGGCTTGAAGGTGCCTTGCGCGGCCATGGCGGGCAGATAGGCATTGGTGGCGGCCACGATGCGCACATCTATCTGTATGGGGCGCGAGCCGCCCACGCGCTGCATGGTGCCATATTCCACAACGCGCAGAATGGCCTCCTGCATGCGCAAAGGCATGGCGCCTATCTCATCCAGAAAGAGGGTGCCGCCGTCCGCCTGTTCAAAGCGGCCAGTCCTGCGACCTGCCGCGCCCGTAAAAGCCCCCGCCTCGTGTCCGAACAGTTCTGATTCCAACAGTGATTCCGTCAACGAGGCGCAGTTGACCGTGATCATGGGCTTTTGCCAGCGCGGGGAAAGATAATGCAGGCGCGATGCTGCCAGTTCCTTGCCGGTGCCGCGTTCGCCGATGATGAGAATGGGGCGTTCAACAGTGGCGGCTCTGGAGAGCGTTTCCTGAAAGGAGAGGAAGGCGTCGGAGCTGCCCAGTGCCTCTGTGAGGGCTGGTGATGTCATGCTGTCGCTCATGGTGTAAAATTGCATGTAATGGGATTTTTTGCCAGATATTAGTATTTTATACCACCATGCAAACGTATGTTTGTTGATTTAATCTTTAATTATCGGGTTGTTATCCTCATGGATGCTGTTGGCACGGATTCTGCCTTATACAAGGCATCTCACGTAAACAAACAGGAGGCCGTTATGGGCGTTTTCACCCGTTTTCAGGATATTATTGCTTCCAACGTCGGTGCCATGCTGGACAAGGCGGAGAATCCGGAAAAGATGATCCGCATGATGATCCGTGAAATGGAAGAGACTCTGGTTGAACTGAAGGCCAACTGCGCCGGTACCATGGCGGAGTGCAAGCGTATCCGCCGTGAACGGGATACTATTCTCGAACTCGTGGCGAAGTGGGAACAGCGTGCCGAATTGGCCATTGCCAAGGGGCGTGAAGAACTTGCCCGTGAGGCGCTTATCGAAAAGCACCGCGAAACGGACAGGATTGAAGCCCTTGATCGCGAACTGGCCGGATGCGAAGCGCTTGTTGCGCAGGCGCAGGAAGATCTGGCCGTGCTGGAATCCAAGCTGAAGACCACCAAGGAAAAGCAGAGCCTGCTCGTGCAGCGTCAGGCGCATGCTGTTGTGCGCAAGCAGGCACGCATGGATGCCACCCGCGCCGAAGGCTATGATGCCGTGCGCCGTTTCGAAGAACTGGAGCAGCGTGTGGAGCGTATGGAAGCCGAGGCTGATGTAGCCGGTCTTGCCCTGCGCAAGGGCTCGCTCGATTCCCGCTTTAGCGAACTGGAAGGTTCCGAACAGGTAGAGCGTGAACTCGCAGCCATGAAGGAACGTATCGGCAAGGGCCCCAGTGAAAACAGCTAGTGCTTGTCCGTAGTGCGCAGGTGGGGTACACATCAGACAGTGGCGATATCTGGAAGGTAATCAATGCATACATTCGGAGCTGGCATGCCTCACGGTCCATTCTTTTTATTCTGGCTTATCATCCCCACGCTGTGCGTGTTTCTTGTCTTCAAGCTGTTGCGCGAGCGGCGCAGGCCCGAGAGTGAACCGCAGGCAGTGGACGAAGCCCGCATGATTCAGGAAATGTATCGCTCCCTCGCCCGCATGGAAGAACGCATTGAGGTGCTGGAATCCCTGCTGCAGGAAAAGGAACGGAAGGATGGGTAGATATATGTTTGGCAACCGTTCGGAATACGGTCAGGGACATGGTCCCAGAGGACGCCGCTGCTCGGACAGGTTCTGCTCGGAACCCGGCCCCGGCCCAGGCGGATACCGCCGCGATGACCATGGCGGCGAGTGGTATGATCACGAAGGCCGCAAGGCGCTCTATCGGGCGCGTGACGGCAAGGTCATGGGCGTATGCAAGGGGCTTGCCCGCTACTTTGATGTGCGTGTGCGCTACGTCCGGCTGGCATTCATCTTTGCAGCCATATTCACCGCCTTTTGGCCTGTGGCGATCATTTACGTGTTGCTCGGTCTCATCGTGAAGCCTGAGCCTGTATATATGCCGCAGGATAATGCGGAGAAAGATTTCTACTCTGCATACGTTGGATCACGGTCCGAGGCTGTTTCGCGGCTTCGCGACAAGTTCGACCGCATTGAAAAGCGCATCCGCCGTATGGAAAACGTGGTGACCAGCAAGGAATATGACTGGGAACGACGGTTTCGGGACCATGCCTGATTGACTTCAGTTATCTCAGAATATGTAAAAAGCGCCGTTGATTGTTAACGGCGCTTTTTTTGTTACTTTACAGGATATTCAAGAATGTTGTCCGATGGCATGGCTTTGATCAGATAGCCGTAACGATCAAGAAGTGCCCGGCTGATGAGCACTACCGGCTTTCCTTCCACCGCGTCTACATGCAGTCGGTGGAAAGGGACCGAGGGGAAGGCGGCGGGAGGCGTGAATATGTCGGTCACTGCAAGGGGAGCTATTTGCCAGTTCGGGTGCATTTTGAGTATCGGCTCGGCACAATCCGCGAATTCTTCAGGACAGCAGAGCAGTGTGACCGGAGCTTCCGTAGCTTGTTGGTGAAGGGTCACAATGTTTAATGCCCGCTTGGCTTCTGTCAGCCATACATCAAGAAGGCCGCAGGTGAATTGCGCTCTCCCTTCGGATGACATGACCCCCGGATTATCAAGAGTCAGCTCATGCACTATCTGAAACAGAGGGTAGCGTTCTTCGGGGTGCGAGGACGGGGCAACTTCTCTGACAACCTTGAGCGCTTCGCGTAACTGCTGGATTCGTAATTGAATTTTGTACTTTAGCAGGTTGTAGTTGATTGCTTCCCTATGATTCGCCATTGCATTAAGACGTTTGCGGAAACGTTCTCTGTTAATGCTCGGGCGCTGAAGTATGTGGTTTTCGTTTACAGGCATGAACATTTCCGGTGAAAGAATGCCTGCGTTTGTGGCGTTGTAAAAGCGCGTTCCCGCCGTTTGCATTATCTCTTGTGCAAACATCTCTGCTTCAAATGCTGTGGCAAAATATTGTAATGTTGTAGAGACAGGATTGTTGTTAATGTCGCATGTTGTGAACTCTCCGTTTTTAATTGCTGTAATAAACTCTTGTTCAACATGCGTAGAGGAATCAACCGTCCCGTCATGGGTGTTGTAATAACAGGCATCTTTGCTCTGATAAGAAAGGTCGCTTCCAAAAACATACAGACTTTCAAGTTCAAGAGTTTCTGCTGCGCCAAGACACAGCAGAAATGTGCTCAGCCATGATTCTCTAGGTCGATAGGTGTTGGGAAGAACTTCTAAATCAAAACTGTCAGTAAAGAAAACTTGCCTGAAATTTTGTGCAAATCCGGAAATGGGGGCCAGAGAAAGTGACAGTAGGGTAGCATCTTTGAAATGTTGCTCAGGGAACAGGCGTTGCTGCAGGCAGTGGCAGTCAAGCTGGATAACAAGGTCGGGCTCCACCCCTTCCTGCAAGGCGAATCCGACAGTTCTTGAAATACAGATGACGATGGCTTTTTCTGCGAGTGCCTTGAGCTTTCCGGAAATAGTGCTGAGCGAAGGCCCCGGCATAAGCAGAATTGCGGGAAATCCCTTTCCTGCTTTTTGGATCTTGTCTGCTAAAGGGTGTGTAAGAAGTAGATCTTGGTTTTTGAGTTTGTTGATTTCGTGGATGAAATCTTCTTTGGTTTCTTTTCGAACTCCAAGATGGTCAGGGATTTGTAAAGAGTGCAAAGGGAGCCAGATGTACTTCATGAACCAATATGCCAGAAAACCTTGCAGAACCTTAACGTTACGGCTGTGAACCTGATAGGTGGCCGAGTCGATGTGCAGGGATATTCCCGTTCCAAGTTCTGCAGCGGGGATATCCTTGATTTTGAGGATGTGCTGAGGAGTCGGTTCGTAAATGACAAGGCATCTGTCACCCTCCCGTCGGCTGCCAGCAGGAAGTGGACCAACGGAAATGATGTAGTCTGTGGCTGGGCTTCCATGAAGAGTATTAATGAAGGTGCGAAGGTGCATGAGAATCCTCTTTAGTTGTGAACCAGGCCAGTAATAACTACCCGAAAGTTCGGGTTGTGAAAAGTTCAGTCTTGAAGAGAAGTGTATATGATTCTGGTAAACGTCACTGTGAGCACTATTCAATATGTCGCACCGGATGCCCCGTAGACCGCGCAATGCTGTGCTTTTCCAGTATGGCGGCATAAATGCCCTTGTCTCGCAGCGTGGCAAGGCCGTCGTTGAAAATGTCTCGCAGCCGCTTGCCTGTTTCGTTGGGATGAAATGCAATGTGCAGTGTGTTGGTCTGGTAGGGTGGTTCCATGTATTCCAGCGGTTGCCGCTCGGATTCGGGCATGGATTTCATCATCCGTTCAATGGTTTCCCGCGTGTCGAGCATCAGTTCTATGCGGCCCGTGATGAGCTTGCGATAGTTCATCAGTTCGTGAGGAGCCTCCTCCACGAGAAAGGGCCCCTGCTTGCTTAGGGAAGCAATATAGGAGGTGTCTTTTACCACCCCTATGCGCCATGCAACGAGGTCTTCGAGCTTTTTGTAGGGGATCTGCATGTCTTTCAGGCGGACAAACACCGAATCGACAGAGAGCATGGAATCGCTCAGGTAGTAGCGGGCTTTGTTGCGGGGGGAAGTGTAGACCGGCAAAAGGGCATCTGCTTCGTGTTTATCCATCATGTCCACAGCCCGCTGCCATGGGACAATGGAAAACTGCACGGCATATCCCTGAAGTTTGAAGGCGATTTCCGCCATTTCTGCCAGCGCTCCCTTGTCCGCCATGTTGCTGGAGGTATAGGGAACCCATTCGGTCATGACGATGTGCAGATTCCGCTGGCGCGCATGAGCCGTCTGCGGGGTGAAAAGCGCAATCAGCAATAGGGCGCAACAAAGAAGGCCATATAGCCGGAGGGCATGGCGCGTACCCTCTGATGTTCTTTTCATATCAGGTGCTCCGTGCACATGCAGTTACTGGGTAACAAGCCGGAAACGGATCAATTCTTCCCGGGTGAGGGGGCGTTCTTCGCCCTTGGGGGCGGCTGTCAGAGAGAACCAGTAAAAGTCTTCGGGAATGCCGTTTTCGCGCATCCACGTCAGATATCCGTAATGCAGGCTGTTGTGCCTTGGCAGGTCCACGCCGTAGTTGTCACCGTCGAACCACGAACCCACAGCTATGTTGGCACCCGCATCAGCGCTGCGTCGCCAACCGGCGATGAAGAAATCCATAGCGGCCGGGGCAACATAGCCGCCGTCCGGTACATGCACGGTAAGGCGGTAGTCGCGGATCAGCCTTGCCGCATCGCGCAGTTCCCGGTAGCCGGTGGAGCCAGTTACGCGCTGCATGATAATGGTGCGCACGTGGTCGTTTTCCGACATCAGGTCGATAATGGCGTTGGCCGTGCTTCTGTCTATCATGCCGCGCATGACAGCCGTGTTGCCCTGCACCGTAAAGGTGGCGGAATCGTCATCGGCAACTACGCCGTTGGAAGATGCCCCCATGCATCCGGCAAGCAGGCTTGCAGCAATGAGACAGGTAGATACGACAATTGCCCGGATAGAGATAATTCGGGGAAACAGGCCGGAAATATGCATTGGCAGGCTCCAGAAATGGCAAATTGATAAATCGGCGTGAGACTAGCGTAAAAACGCAAAAACGCCAAGCCGCGATGCGGGATAGTTCAGGTGCTGAAAAAGCGCCGCCCCTTGAGGAGCGGCGCTCTGTCTTGCATGGTGAAGTGCAGATATGGCGAGCACAGATTGTGAGACAAACTGTTACAGGCGTTCCACCACAAGGTTGCCCATGGTGTTGCAGCCGACCAGGTTCTTGCCTTCTTCCATGATGTCGCCGGTGCGGTAGCCTTCCTGCAGCACGCGCTGCACGGCGTTTTCAATGGCCTGTGCTTCCTTGGAAAGGTTGAAGGCATAGCGCAGCATCATGGCTACGGACAGAATGGTTGCCAGCGGGTTGGCCTTGTTCTGTCCGGCGATGTCGGGAGCGGAACCGTGGATGGGTTCGTACAGGCCGGGGCCTTCCGAGCCGAGAGAGGCGGAAGGCAGCATGCCGATGGAACCGGTGATGACAGCCGCTTCGTCGGAAAGAATGTCGCCGAACAGGTTGCCGGTGACGATCACGTCAAACTGGTTGGGATTGCGCACCAGCTGCATGGCGGCGTTGTCCACGTACATGTGGGAGAGTTCGACCTCGGGGTATTCCTTGGCAACTTCTTCCACCACTTCGCGCCACAGGCGGGAAACTTCCAGCACGTTGGCTTTGTCCACGGAGCACAGGCGCTTCTCGCGCTTCATGGCTGCGTCAAAGGCCAGCCGTGCAATGCGGCGCACTTCTTCTTCATCATACACCATGGTGTTGAAGGCGGTCATCTTGCCGTCGCGCATTTCGCGGCCCACAGGCTGGCCAAAGTAAATGCCGCCGGTCAGTTCGCGCACCACCATCACGTCAATGCCGTCCTTCACGATGTCGGGACGCAGGAAGCAGGCCTTGGAAAGCTCAGGGAACAGCTTGGCAGGTCGCAGGTTCGCAAACAGGCCCAGTGCCTTGCGGATGCCCAGCAGGCCCTTTTCGGGTCGCTGGTTGCCGGGCAGGGTGTCCCACTTGGGGCCGCCCACCGCGCCCAGCAGCACTGCATCAGCAGCCTTGCACTTGGCAACGGTTTCGTCCGGCAGGGGGTTGCCGGTAGCGTCGATGGCCACACCGCCGATCAGCGCATCGGAGTATTCAACAGTGTGATTGAACTTGGCAGCTACCTTGTCGAGTACCGCCACCGCCTGTTCCACTATTTCGGGGCCTATGCCGTCGCCCGGCATCAGGCATATCTTCATGTTCATGGTCTTTTTCCGTAATGCGAAATTTGTTTTTAACGGGATGTGTTGTTTGCCTCCGGCGGCCAAAGGGGCAACCGCCCCTTTGGAAACCCTTTCACGTACTGACGCGACATCCGCGGATTATTCATCTGCGGTACATGGGAAGAGGGGGGAAGCGTGGGGGCAGCCCCTCATCCTGTTGTCCTCTTCAGCATTCTGCCAAGCCGTGCTTGGTATCGCAGGTACGGCGTATCTCGCTGTCAGGGGTGCAGGGGGATTATCCCCCTGCTCGCCGAAGGCAAAAAAACACGTAAAATCACAACCGCTTCTTCACCAACCTAGGCGTTCAGCTTTTCCTTTACATAAGGAATGAGGCCGCCCTTGGTGAGGAACTCGCGCATGAACTCGGGCAGCGGAGGATACTTGATCTCGGCACCCGTGGTCTTGTTGCTGATAACGCCCTTTTCCACGTCGATGGTTATCTCGTCGCGGTCGCTGATCTTGCTGATGTCGTTGCCCACTTCAATGAGCAGCAGGCCCATGTTGAAGCTGTTGCGGTAGAAGATGCGTGCAAAGGAATGCGCAACAACCACGGGAATGCCTGCGCCCAGAATGGAGAGCGGGGCATGTTCGCGCGAAGAGCCGCAGCCGAAGTTCACGCCGCCGACCATGATGTCGCCTTCTTTCACGCGCTTGACCCAGCCTGCTTCGAGGCCTTCCATGCAGTTGGCTCCCAGTTCTTTTACGTCGGTGGTGACGAGGAAGCGGGCGGGGATGATGGCGTCGGTATCGATATGATCGCCGACCTTGTGGGCAGTACCCTGATAACTCATGATATAAACTCCTCTTGGTGTTTCGCCGTGTCTGTGTTGTGCGGTGCGGGCGAAACAACGGATGATACATCGCTAACGCGGGGTGCGGGTGACCGTGCTCCCTGCCGGGGTGAGGGAAGAACCCTCAGCGCCGCAGGCCACGGGGCACTCCCGCCTGAGGTTCCTACAGCTTGCGCGGGTCGGCGATTTCGCCGGCAATGGCAGATGCCGCAGCCACGCAGGGGCTGGAGAGGTACACTTCCGATTCAAGGCTGCCCATGCGGCCTCTGAAGTTGCGGTTGGTGGTGGCAATGGCCACTTCACCGTCCGCCAGAATGCCCATGTGTCCGCCGAGGCAGGGACCGCAGGTGGCAGGACCGACAATGCAGCCTGCATCCATGAAGGTTTCGATAAGGCCTTCCTTCAGTGCCTGCTTCCAGATGCCGGGGGTGGCGGGCAGGATGATGGCGCGCACATGCTTGGCAACCTTGCGGCCCTTGAAGATGGCAGCGGCTTCACGCAGGTCGCTGATGCGGCCGTTGGTGCAGGAGCCCACAACCACCTGATTGACGCGCACGTTCTTCACGTCTTCAACGGGTTTCACGTTCTCAGGCAGGTGCGGGCAGGCGATCTGCGGGGACATGCCGGAAACATCGAAGCTCACCACGCGTTCATACACGGCACCGGCGTCTGCGGTCATGGGGCTGTCGTTACGGCCGCGGGCAGAGGTGTAAGCGATGGTCTTTTCATCCACGGGGAACAGGCCGCACTTGCCGCCTGCTTCAATGGCCATGTTGGCAATGCACATGCGGCCTTCAACGTCGAGAGCGTCCACCACGGGGCCACCGAATTCGAGGGCCTTGTAGAGCGCGCCGGCAACGCCGATTTCGCCGATGAGCTTGAGGATAAGGTCTTTTGCGCCCACATAGGCGGGCATGGTGCCGGTGTATTCCACCTTGATGGTCGGGGGCACCTTGAACCAGGTGCTGCCAAGCGCCATGGCGCCGGCAACGTCGGTGGAGCCGAGGCCGGTCGCAAATGCGCCGAGGCCGCCGTAGGTGCAGGTGTGGGAGTCTGCGCCCACCACGATATCGCCGGGGCCCACAAGGCCCAGCTCGGGCAGCAGGGCATGTTCCACGCCGCAGTCGCCGCCTTCGTAGTAATGGGTGATGTTCTGTTCTTCGGCGAACTCACGTACGCCCTTCACCTGAATGGCGGACTCAATGTCCTTCTGGGGGGTGAAGTGGTCCATGACCAATGCCACGCGGTCCTTGTCAAACACCTTCTGTGCGCCCATGGCGCGGAAGGACTTGATGGCCAGCGGTGCGGTAATGTCGTTGGCCAGCGCCAGCGAGACATTGCACTGGACAATCTGTCCTGCCTCGGTGATCTGCTGGTCGGTATGCTTCTGCAGAACCTTCTGCACGAGGGTATGAGCCATCCTATTTGTCCTCCTGTTCCTTCTTGGCGAGCCGGTTGAGCGCGTTCAGATAGGCGCGCGCACTGGCTACGATAATATCTGGTGCGGAACCGCGTCCCACGGTTTCCTTGCCGTTTTCTTCAAGGCGTACGGTCACTTCGCCCTGCGCGTCGCTGCCGCCGGTAATGGCGTTCACCGAGTAGCGCTTGAGCTGCGGATTGCGCCCCACAATCTGGGCAATGGCGTTGAACACTGCATCAATGGGGCCGACACCGAAGGTGGTATGCTGCTTGTCTTCGCCGTTCACTTCCATGACCACGGCAGAAGAAGGAGGCACGCCTACGTCGCTGGCCTGCACGGAAAGATGCTTCAGGCGGTAGTTATCCGGAATGCGGAACACTTCTTCGAGGATGAGAGCTTCCACATCCTCATCGTATACCTTTTCCTTCTTGTCTGCGAGGCCCTTGATGGCTTCGAAGACTACCTGAATCTGCTCGTCGTCCAGACGGTAGCCGAGCTCTTCCACCTTGCCCTTGATGGCGTTGCGGCCGGAATGCTTGCCGAGCACGATGTCGGTCTTCAGGCGGCCCACGGATTCGGGGGTCATGATCTCGTAAGTTTCGCGGTTCTTGAGCATGCCGTCCTGATGGATGCCGGATTCATGCGCAAAGGCGTTGGGACCCACAATGGCCTTGTAGGGCGGAATGGGCTGGCCGATGATCATGGAGAGCAGGCGACAGGTGGGGAAGAGCTGCTCGGTATTGATGCGGTTTTCCAGCTGGTAGTAGCCGGAGCGGGTGCGCATGGCCATGATCACTTCTTCCAGCGAGGCGTTGCCAGCACGTTCGCCGATGCCGCTGATGGTCACCTCTGCCTGCCGTGCACCGGCCTTGAGCGCGGCCAATGTGTTGGCAACAGCGAGGCCGAGGTCGTTGTGACAGTGCACGCTGAAGATGGCCTTGTGGCTGTTGGAAGCCTTGTTCATGACGTAGGAGATCATCTCGCCGAATTCCTGAGGCTGGGCATAGCCCACGGTATCGGGAATGTTGATGGTGGTGGCACCGGCATCAATGGCGGTTTCCACCACGCGGGCGAGGAAGTCCCAGTCAGAGCGCGAGGCGTCTTCGGCAGAGAATTCCACGTTCGAGGTGTAGCTGGCCGCGCGCTTGACTGCCTCGCGGGCCATTTCGATCACCTGATCCGGCGACTTGCGCAGCTTGTACTGCATGTGCACGGGGCTGGTGGCGATAAAAGTGTGAATGCGGGGATCAACCGCGCCCTTGATGGCTTCCCAGCAACGGTCGATGTCCGGCTGGATGGCACGGCAAAGGCCCGCCACCTGCACGTCCTTGATGGTCTCTGCAATGGCCTTTACGGCTTCAAAATCGCCCTGGCTGGCGGCAGGGAATCCGGCTTCCATGATGTCCACGCCAAGAATTTCCAACTGGCGTGCGAGACGGATCTTCTCGCGGATGTTCATGGTTGCACCGGGGGACTGCTCGCCATCACGCAGGGTGGTATCGAAGATGAAAACCTTGTCAGACATGATTATGCTCCTGTTATGCGGCGCGCGCCGCGTCTGTTGTTCGAGGATTCGGGGCTTTGAGACGATCCTTATCCGGCGTGGGCCGGAAGATCAGGATAGTCGCAGGTTCGCGAATTGCCTGACGAACGACAGATGATGCAGTTGTCTGAAATCGATAGTTACGACTGCGTGTGCCATGAGGTTGCTCCTATGGCCTTGTGCGGACCTGTTCCGCGTTCTGTCGGTGCTCCGTTAGCCTAGGGGCCGACGGAGTATACACAAAATTGGTAAATGGAGAAGTGGAGAGTGACTACTCGCTGTGACCGGTGGATAGGTCACCTAGTAGCTTGGAGGAGCGCCGGGATAGGAAGAGGAAGGTGTAAATCGGACCGGAAATGATGTAACCGGCGATCACCAAAAATCCCAGCAGCTTGGGCTCACTAATAATGAGCACGAAGAGGAGGATGGCAGAAACCATCGAGCTGAACGGATGGGCCTTGAGGAACCCGTATTCCTTGAAGGAGGCGTAGCGTACGCGGCTGACCATGAGGAAAGCAGCTACGAACGTGGTGCCGAGGGCAAACGCGGGGAAGTAGGGCGCAAAGCCTTCGGGCAGGTATGGTGCAAAGAACACCATGGTGGCCAAGGTGCAGCCCCCTGCGGGAGAGGGCAGGCCAATGAAAAACTTTTTGGGCGTTACAGCGGTGGAAACGTTGAACCGTGCAAGCCGCAGGGCGCCGCAGGCGGCGAAAAGGAATGCCACGGCAATGCCGAGGCGACCGAAGGCGTGCAACTGCCACTGATACATCATGAATGCGGGAATGACGCAGAAGGCGGAGCAGTCGGCCAAAGAGTCGTACTGCACCCCGAATTCGCTGGCGGTATTGGTCAGGCGGGCGACCTTTCCGTCCAGTCCGTCCATGAGGGCGGAGAACAGAATGGCCATGGCGCACATCTCGAAATTGCCGGCAGCCGCCCAAATCATTCCCATGAAGCCGGAGAAAAGGCTCGCAGTGGTGAAGAGATTGGGGAGGATGTAGACGCTCTTTCGCGGTGTTTTGCGCTGTTCGCTCATGCCGTTTGCCAGAATATCAGTGTGAAGTTGTTCTTTTTAGTTGCCGTTTTCGGTCTTGCGCTCAGCCACTACGGACTGACCGGCAAACACTTGTTCACCGATGCGCACAGAGGGAACATAGTCGTCCGGCAGATAAAGGTCAACCCGTGAACCGAATTTGATCATTCCGAAACGTTCGCCACGGCTGAGACCTTCGCCTTCGTCAACTCGGCACACAATGCGGCGGGCGATGAGACCGGCAATCTGAACCATGGTCCAGTGCTTGCCCTCAGCGTCGTGCAGTTTGTAGGCGCAGCGCTCGTTATCGGTGCTTGCCTTGTCCCATGCTGCGTTCAGGTACTTGCCGGGATGGTATTTGATGCCCGCCACGGTGGATTCCACGGGAGAGCGGTTCACATGCACGCTGAACACGTTCATGAAAATGCAGACGCACTGGCGGGGTTCACCGGTGAAGGGGTCGGGCATGTGCTGAATCTTGATGACCTTGCCGTCTGCGGGGCTGACTGCCAGACCGGGGGCCGAGGGCACCACGCGTTCCGGGTCGCGGAAGAAGTGGAGGCAGAACCAGAACAGAACAAGAAACACGATGGTAAGGGGCCACCAGCCAAGCAGGGCAAAGGTGAGCGTGGCGAGACCGGTCAGTGCCAGCGAGGGTACGCCCTCGGGGGTAAGTCCTATGGATGCCTTGCGCATTGTGTATTGCATGCCGGATTGATCCGGTCTTTGTTTGCGAAAAACGCCGTTGTTTTTGTAAGGGTCATGCTTCCAGTGTCGCTATGGATAGACGAAATCAACTTGAAAGGCAATCCTTTCGCCCGGTTCACTCCCGTTATGAAATGTAACCGGGCGGGAATGCCGTCATTTCGTGTTACTGAACGTGCCGCAGTGCATGCCGGTGTATGCAGCGCGTGCCGGGGCAGATGGATGCACCTTTCCGAATTGTCCCTCTGCTTCCTTATCAGAAGAAAGTCGTATGGGTGCCTGCCATTTCCGGCGGTCTGCGCCAGCGGTGGCCTGCGTTCACGAGAAGAGCATCCGCCGCCTCCGGGCCCCAGCTTCCGGCAGTGTAGCGGTGCAGGGGGCAGCGTTCCGGCCTGCGGTGCCACATGTCCAGCACCGGGTCTATGAGCCGCCACGCCGCCTCAACCCCTTCTGCCGACCAGAACAGCGTGCGGTCGCCCTGCATGCAGTCAAGCAGCAGCCTCTCATAGGCGTTGGGCGGGGTAACGCCGAACACTTCCTGATATTTGAAGGAGAGCGCCATGGACGACATGCACGACTTGGGGCCGGGCTGTTTGGTCTGAATGGTCAGGTCGATGCCTTCGTCAGGCTGGATTTTCAGGACCAGCACGTTGGCGGGCATCTGCGCCTTGGATGTCATGCCGAACATGGAATAGGGCACGCGCTTGAAGGTGACGGCGATTTCGGAAACCTTGCGGTGCAGGGCCTTGCCGGAGCGCAGGTAGAAGGGCACACCCTGCCACCGCCAGTTATCGATAAGCAGCCGTGCAGCCACATAGGTTTCCGTTTCGGAATCCGGTGCCACGCCGTGCTCCCTGCGGTAGTCGGGCAGGGCATGGGGGCTTGTCTGTGAACCCTGCACAGCAGGAGCAGCCACATACTGCCCGCGCACTATCCAGTTGGCAGGATCGTCCACCGGCCACGGCCTGATGGAGCGCAGCAGCTTGGTGCGTTCTTCCCGCACCCGCTCGGCCTGAAAGGATATGGGCGGTTCCATGGCGGTTATGGCCAGCATCTGAAGCATGTGGTTCTGGAACATGTCGCGCAGGCATCCGGCCTTGTCGTAATAGCCGCCGCGATGTTCCACGCCTATGGATTCCAGCGCGGAAATCTGGATGTGGTCGATGTAACTGCGGTTCCAGAGCGGCTCGAATATGGCGTTGGCAAAGCGGAACATGAGTATGGATTGCACGGTCTCTTTGCCCAGATAATGGTCCATGCGAAAAATCTGGTGCGGGGCGAGCACCTTGCCGAGACGGGCATCCAGCTTGAGCGCGGACTGCAGGTCGTGCCCGAAAGGTTTTTCAAAAACCACGCGTGCCCATGGTTTGTGGTCCGGTCCTTCGGAGGTCATGCCCGCCTGCGCCAACCGTTCCACCACTTCGGGGTGCAGCGCGGGCGGCAGCGCCAGATAGAAAAGTCGGTTGCCCGAGGAGTCGAAATCGAGATCGCACACCGAGCAGCGTCCGGCCAGCCGTTCATAGGCGGCGGGGTCATCGTAGCTGCCCGAGGTGTAACGGCACATGGCGAGAAAGGCGTTCAGCGTGTCCGCCGGTTGTTCGCCGTGGGTGTCCGTTATGGCCTCGCGCATGCGCTCCCTGAAAGCGTCGTCGGTCATTTCCGAGCGGGCAAAGCCGAGAATGTAGAACCGTGGAGGCAGCAGGCGGCGCAGTGCCAGACCATACAGGGCGGGAATGAGCTTGCGGTGCACAAGATCGCCGGATGCGCCGAACACGATGATGCCGCAATCCTCAACGGGCTGTTCGGCGCAGACGTTGGGGGGGTTGAGAGCGTATTCCAGATTCATGAAGCGATCCTCAGGATTTCTTTACGGCGTGTCCGCCGAACTCGTTACGCAGTGCCGCGAGCACGCGGTTGGAAAAGGCATTGTCCTGTCGTGAGGCGAAGCGGCGGTAGAGTGCCTGCGCCAGCACGGGCGCGGCCACGCCATGGTGCACGGTTTCCAGCACGGTCCAGCGGCCTTCGCCGGAATCTTCCACATATCCCTTGAGTTCGGCAAGGTCGGGGTCCTTGGCAAGGGCGCTGTCCAGCAGTTCCAGCAGCCACGAGCGGACCACACTGCCCCTGTTCCACAGTGCGGCTATGCCCTGCAGGTCCAGATTTTCAAAGGGCCCGCTCTTCATCAGCTCGAACCCTTCGCCGTAGGCTTCCATCAGGGCATATTCGATGCCGTTGTGCACCATTTTGACAAAGTGGCCGGAGCCGACAGGCCCCACATGCTTCCATCCCTTTTCCGGGGCAAGCGAATTGAGTGCGGGAGCAAGCCGTATGATGTGTTCCGCCTCGCCGCCCACCATGGTGCAGTAGCCTATTTCCAGCCCCCATATGCCGCCGGAAACCCCGGCATCCACATAGCCTATGTCCTTGTCGGCCAGCAGCGCGGCATTGGCGGCATCGTCCCTCCAGTAGGAATTGCCGCCTTCCACCACCAGGTCGCCGGGGTCGAGCATGCTCGCGAGCTCCTGAATCATCTGTCTGGTCACGTCGCCCGCGGGCAGCATGCACCATATCACTCTTGGCGTTTCAAGCATGTCGCACAGGGCTTCAAGCGATTCAGCGCCGCGTGCGCCTTCGGCCTGCATTTGCTGCACCTTGTCGGCCGAGCGGTTCCATACCACCACATCGTGCCCGCCCTTGAGCAGGCGGCGGGCCATGTTCATGCCCATTCTTCCGAGTCCTACCATGGCTATCTGCATGAATTACTTCCTGTGTTTGCTGTTGGTTTTCGCTGCGGGCACAGACCCGGCGCGGGAATTCAGGATGCATGGTACAACAGGCACAGAAACGTGGCAACGAGGCGTGTTTTCATGAGGCGCAAATCCGTCGTTTTCCTGCTCGAAATTTCCTGCTACCTTGCCCCGTATGGTCATTGCAGTACTCTCCGATATTCATGGCAATCTTGAAGCCTTTCAAAGCGTGCTCGCGGATATGGACGCACAGGTGCCGCCGCCTGCGGAAATTTTTTCGCTCGGCGATAACCTCGGCTACGGCCCGGACCCGGAAGCCTGTGTGCAGCTCGTGCGCGAACGCGGCATTCATTCCGTCATGGGCAACCATGAGCTTGGCGTGGCCCGTTCCAAATACCGCAGCTGGTTCAATTCCCAGTCGCGCGAGGCATTGCAGCGCACATGCGAGCTGGTGAGCCCGGAGACCGTTGAGTACATCGCCGGTCTGCCCATGGCCCTGTCGAAGCACGATGCCCTGTTTGTGCACGGCCTGCCGCCGGATTCGGCGCTCAAGTATCTGTATGAGCTGGATGCCAAACAGATTCAGACGCTTTTCGGCACCTTCAACGAGCGCATAGCCTTTATCGGGCACACGCACGAGCTTGAGCTTGTGGAGCTGGAGCCGGACGGGCTTTTTCGCCGTCCTCTGGTGGAAGGGCTGCATTGTCTGGACAGGAACATGCGCTATATAGTGAATATCGGGGCGGTGGGGCAGCCGCGCGACGGCGACCGCAGGGCCAAATATGTGCTCTGGGATACGGAAACGTGGGAACTGCAGGTGCGCTTTGTCGAATACGACGTGCAGACCACGGTTAAGAAATTCAAGGAAGCAGGCATGCCGCAGCGTTATGCCGAACGGCTTCTGTAATCAATATTGTCGGTGCTCTCATGAAAATTGGCCGGTACGAAGTGCGCGGGCTGCTCGGCAGGGGCGGCATGGGCGCGGTTTACAAGGTTGCACAGCCTGTCACGGGCCGTATTGCGGCGCTCAAGCTGCTGCGGCCCGCAGATATTCTCGAAGACCATGTGGGGCTGGAATCCCTTGCCGTTAAATTCGAGAAGGAAGCGACCATGATGGCCTCGCTGGATCATCCCAACATCGCCTCGGTGTGGGATTATGATACGGCGTATGTGGCAGGAGCCACGCGGCCTTTTTTTGTCATGGAATATTATTGCCTCAATCTAGGCATGCTCATGGGCGAAAGCTACAGGGTGGAAGCACCCACCCGCAGGCTGCCGCTGGAGCGGGCCGTATCCTATGCACTGCAGACCCTTGATGCGCTCGACCGCATGCACCATGCTGGCGTGGTGCACCGCGATGTGAAGCCCTTCAACATCATGATCACGGGCCACGACGAGGTGAAGCTCATCGATTTCGGCCTGTCGCGGTTGCGGGGCGAGACTCCGGGCATGGAGCCGGGCAACGTGAAGGTGGGGTCCCCCTATTATGCCCCGCCCGAGCAGGAGAGCAACCCTGACGGCGTGGACGGCAGGGCGGACCTGTATCCCGTGGGCATCATGCTCTACCGCATGCTGACCGGGGTGTTGCCCAACGACGAAGAACTTCTTGCGCAGCACGGCGGGAATATTCCCGCGGCGAGCAGCTACAGCGAAGACCTTGACGGTGCGTGGGATGCATTTTTCAGCCGCGCCACGGCACCGGACCCCGCCGACAGATTTGCCGGTGCCCGCGACATGGCAGCGGAACTTGTGCGCCTGCGTGACAGGTGGCGTGCCAGAATACGCAGCGTGTGCAGCCTGCTGGACGATGAGGGCATTGTCTCTCCCCCGTGCGTGGCAGATGCTCTGCGTGCCGAACCCTGCAAGGCCGGGGTGGGCAGTGCGCGGCAGCGCTTCGGGCTGGATGAACTGTGGCGGCCCCGTTGCATGGGGCGTCCATCTCAGGTTGTTGGTCAACTTGAGGACAAAGGAGACGGCACTGTGCTGGATGCCGCATCGCATCGCATGTGGCAGAGGCAGGGTAGCGATTATCCTCTCACATGGCCTGAGGCCGGTGACTATGTGGCATGGCTCAACGAAACCGCCCATGCCGGTCACAGCGACTGGCGTCTGCCCACGGTTGATGAGCTTGCCACCATCATGGAAGAACCGCCCATGCTCGGCGGGTACTGCATGGCTTCCGTGTTCCGCGACGGGGCCGGTAATGCCGCTGCAGCCGGTTCCGTGCACGATGCCGCACGCGACTCTCTCTGGACGTGTGACCGGAAGTCGTATATGGCGGCATGGTTTGTAAGTACGACAATGGGCTTTGTCGGGTGGCAGGACGATACCTGCCGCTTTGGCGTACGCGCGGTGCGAACCGTGGCGTGACGCACCCCATTTTTCCCGTTCACGCCTGTTCCGGTCCGGCCCGTTGCCATTTGACGAGGTCATGATCATTCCGGTGAATCCCTGCGTACCCCTGCGCACATGGGCATAGCGCGCTTTGCCGCGACCATATGCCCGGCATGGGACCGGAAGATGCCGGAAAAGGCTCTGCGGGTCACTCCGTTCCGCCAAGAGCGGACGGATCAGAGAAGAAAGGAGACCGTCATGGGTCATACCATACAGAGAGAATGCACACGTTGCGGCACCTGCTGCGCCAAGGGCGGCCCCGCCCTGCACGCTGAAGACCTGCCCCGTCTGGAAACGGGCGCTTTCGGCCGCAAGGATCTTGTCACCTTCCGTCGTGGCGAGCTGATGCGCGACCAGATTTCCGGCGAGCTCAAGCCCCTTGAGCAGGAAATCGTCAAGCTGCGCGGCCGCGACAGCAAGACGTGGACCTGCCGTTTTCTGAATATCGTGGACCATCTGTGCTTCATATATAATGATCGTCCTGCGGAATGCCGCGCACTGGACTGCTGGAATCCCGAAGAAATCACCGACATGTACGATAAGGGGCGCCTGACCCGCATGGACATTGTGGGCGAGGAATCCGGCGTGGCAGAGCTAATCCGTGTGCACGAGGAAAAGTGCGCTTACGACAAGCTTGAGCGCCACGCAGCCGCCTTTGACAACAGCGCAGAAGCCCGCGAAGCCTTTGCGGAAGCCGTGCGTTTTGACATGGCGTTCCGCGCCGTGGTCTGCGACAAGGCAGGCATTCCGCATGAAGAACTGGAATTTTTCTTTGGCCGTACGCTGGCGGATACCGCCCACATGTTCGGCCTGAAGGTGACCGTCTCTGACGAAGGTCCGCTCGTTGAGCGCGAGGCCGGTTGCGAGACAGGTTGTGAGGCAGCCTAGGCCCGCATGAATCCACGGCTGTTCCCCGCAAGGGGAGGCGGCCCCGACAAGGAGTGACTATGTATATCGTAACCGGAGGCGCAGGATTCATCGGCAGCGCCATGGTATGGAAGCTCAACGAGATGGGCATCACCGACATCGTGGTGGTGGACAATCTCGCCAGCACGGAAAAGTGGAAGAATCTCGTCAACCGTACCTACGTGGATTACATGCACCGCGATGCCTTTCTCGATCTGGTGCTGCACGACGAGCTGCCCTGGGACGTAACTGCCGTCATCCACATGGGTGCGTGTTCCTCCACCACGGAGCGGGATGCCGACTTCCTGATGGACAACAACCTGCGTTACACCAAGGCCATGTGCGAGTTTGCGCTTGAGCACGATGCCCGCTTCATCAATGCCAGTTCTGCTGCCACCTATGGCGACGGCACGCTGGGATTCGAGGATTCCGTGGATTCCATGCTGCGCCTCAAGCCTTTGAACATGTACGGGTATTCCAAGCAGCTCTTTGATCTCTGGGCGCACCGCGAAGGCGTGCTGGACCGTCTGGCCAGCCTGAAGTTCTTCAACGTCTACGGCCCGAACGAGTACCACAAGGGCAACATGATGAGTGTTGTCTGCAAGGCGTTTTCGCAGATCGGCGAAACCGGCAAGATGAAGCTCTTCAAGTCCTACCATCCCGATTACACGGACGGCGGCCAGAAGCGCGATTTCGTGTACGTGAAGGATTGCGTGGACGCCATGTGGTGGCTGCTGCAGAACCCGCAGGCAAACGGGCTGTTCAACATCGGCACCGGCACTGCCCGCGAATGGAACGACCTTGCGCGTTCCGTGTTCGCCGCCATGGGCAAGGAGCCTGTCATCGAATACACCGAAATGCCCGAAGAACTGCGCGGCAAGTACCAGTATTTCACCGAAGCGCCCATGCAGCGTCTGAAGGATGCAGGTTGCCCCGTAACCTTCCGCAGCCTTGAAGATGGTGCGCGCGACTACGTGCAGAACTATCTGGCGCAGGCCGACCCGTACCTGTAGGTCAGACTGCCCATTGAGAAATTGAAAGGCCGTTCATGCGAACGGCCTTTTTTATTAGTCTTGTCTGTTCCTGTTACTGCTATTGTTGCAAGGGCAGGCTGAGCGTGAGGGTGAGAATGCCGTTTTCCTGCGCCACGCTGAGCAGGCCGCCCACATCCTTGGCCAGCCGGTAGGCCACGGCAAGGCCGCGCGAGGGTCCGGCTTCTTCAAAGGGCATGAGCATCTGCTCCCGGTCAAGGGTGATGCTGGTGTGCAGCGGCGCACTGACGGCAAGATGCTGCTGCCCGGGTGTTTCGAAGCTGCGCAGGGTTATGGTTTCGCCTGCGGCCATCTGCAGCGCTGCGTTGGTGATGAGGTTTATGCCTATCTGGGTGAGCAGGTCATGGTCCGAGAGCAGCGTGGAAAGCTCTGTGCACAGGTCCATCTGCGGTACAATGCGGTCCCGCGCCAGTTTGGGGCGCATCATGTCGGCGCAGAATTTCAATATGCCGTTCAGGGAACATTCCGCCACGGTCACCGTGACCGGGGTCAGGTATTCCTTTACGCGGTCAAGCTGCTGCTCAAGGCGTGCTGCCTCCTGCAAAATAATCTCTGTTTCCTGAATGTCCGGATACTTGGACTGCATGCGGCGGGCAAAGCCGCCGAGCGCAAAGATGGGATTGCGAAATTCGTGCGCTATTTCATCGGCCATGGCCCCAAGCGTGTGCAGCTTGGCGCGTTGCACCAGCATTTTGTCCAGAAAGGCTCGTTCGGTCACATCCGTGAGCACGCCTTCCATGCGTCCGGCAAAGCCTGCCTCGTCATCCGGGGGAACAATGCTGATGGATTTTGCCTGCAACTGCACGGGGTAGCCGTTCTTGTGCTGGAACCGGAACTCCTGAAAAAAGGGTGTGCCGGGGTTGGCAAAGGCGTTGGTAAAGGCGTTCTGCACGGCAGTGCGCTCGGCCGCATGCACGTTGCCGAGCAGCCAGTCCGGTTCGGAAAGGGCAATCTCCGGCGGGTAGCCCAGCACGGCCGCACTGGTGGTGTTCATGAACTCCAGTTCCAGCCTGCCGTTCAGGGAAAAGACCACAACGGGCAGGCTCTGCACCAGATTGTAGTAGCGGCTTTCCGCAATGGTGACGCGCTCTTTCAGGGACTTCAGTTCCAGACAGTTGCGCACTGTCTTTTCCAGCATGTCCATGTTGACGATGGGCTTGGTGATGTAATCCCACGCGCCGGATTTGAACGCGGCAATGGCATCGTCGATCTCTGCACGGCCGGAGACGATGATGACGGGCGTGTTGGGCGATTCCCCGGTCATCATTTCCAGCAGCTTGTTGCCTTCTATGCCCGGTATGCCGAGGTCCAGCAGCACCACGTCCGGCGCTTCCTCGCGGAATATCTGCAGGCCCGTGAGCCCGTTGTCCGTCTGCAGCACCGTGAATCCGGCATCTTCCAGCCAATAGGCAATGGAATCGCGGACGACGGGGTCGTCTTCCACGGTGAGTATACGGTGGCCGATGGTTCCGTTTTCAGGAAGAGGTGGCGCCTGCGTTTCCGACTGCATGAAAGGCCTCTCTACGCTCAAATGGTGCCGCGCTTGGCGGCTATACTGCAACAATAGCACAAGACGGCACAACCGCCAATGATCAGGAGATGCTTCGTTTGATAATCTGCATGTTGCTACAGTTTCTAGCCCTTGCGTTTGAAAAGCTTTTCCAGCGCATCAATGTCGAACTGCACAACGGCTGGTCTTCCGTGCGGGCAATAGGTGCGGTCCGGGGTCTTGAGCCATTGGGCGATCAGCCCTGCGGCCTCGTCCGGGGTGAGCTTCTGGCGGGCCTTGATGGCGCTTTTGCAGGCCATGAGCGCCCACATGTCTTCCATGGACTGCACCTGACCCGAGAGCACCTCGCGCAGAAACTCGCGGGCTTCGGACTGGCTGAGCGAAGCGGGAATGCCCTTGACGCGCAGCGAACCGCTGCCTTCCGTCTGCAGGGAAAAGCCCATTTCACCCAGTTCTGCCCACATTTCCTGCAGGCGCGCGGATTCGGACGGATGCAGCGGCAGGCTCATGGGAATGGCCAGCAACTGCGAAAGACCCTGCGAGGCATCGCGCAGAATGCGCTGATACAGAATGCGTTCGTGCACGGCGTGCTGGTCCAGCAGCACCAGCTTGTCGCGGCCCTGCCGTACCACCAGATAGGTATCACCGATCTGGCCCATGTAGGTCAGGTCGCCGATGCGCATGGCGGCTTCGCCTTCGTGGAAGGCGGTATCCGCCTGCTCCGGAGATTCCGGCTCGTGCGGTGCGTATGCAGGTTCGGTGGGCTGATTGTGGTCCTGATGCAGATTATGATGTCCGTCCTGATGCTCTGCCTGATGCTCGGCTTGGTGTCCGTCCTGACGCTCGGCCTGATGCTCGCCCTGACGCTCGGCAACGGACGCGTCGTCCTGCATCTGGTGCACGGCAGGTGCGCCATCCGGGTTCGTTCTGTCAGTGGCAGAGTATGGCGCGGAACCGTGTGATGCTTCCTGCACATATGCAGGGGCGGCCATGGGTTCCCGCACGGGCATGGCGGCAGGGGCCATGTCCCGGCGCACTCCCGGCGTCTGGACAAATTCCGTGTGCGTGGCTGGCGAAGGGGTGCTGCGTTGCGGCATGACGGAACGATCATCCATGCTGCCCCAGAAACCGATCGGCTTGGTGGCAGGAGCATTGCGGGCCTGATCCCGTTCCGGACCATGCCCCTGCTGCTGGGCGAATCCGGAAGAAGGCGCACCCATGCCGTTATCCTGCACATGGCCGGGGGCAAAGGGGTCCTGCCCCGCCTGCACGGGCTCCAGCGTGGTCAGGGTCTCCAGTGCTTGTTCCACGGCGCGGCGAACAGCCATGTAGACGGCATTTTCATCGCGGAAGCGTACTTCGTTCTTGGCGGGGTGCACGTTGGC
>JBKEAK010000248.1:0-3735 GCA_047972125.1 Halodesulfovibrio sp. | reverse complement strand
GCATGAACTCATCGCCGCCCCAGCGGGCGAGCAAGTCGGTCTCCCTGAGCACGTTGCCGGCCAGACGTCCTACTTCCTGAAGAATATGGTCGCCCACGAGATGTCCGTAGGTATCGTTAATGGACTTGAAGTCGTTCAGGTCCAGAACAGCCAGAGAGAACACCTCGCCGCCACGGTTCAATTGCGAAAGCTGATTGTTGAAACGCTGCTCAAGAGCGCGGCGGTTGGGGAGTCCGGTCAGCGAATCCACAAGCATAACGGATTCCAGCCGCTTCTGGTAGCGGTGCACGGTCATGAGGCTCACCAGCAGAACAGCCAGCGTCACCACGGCCCCCGCCGCAACGGTGCGGATAAAGTTGTCGCGGGCCGATGCCATGACATCATACTCCGCCTGCTGCACAACAATATACCAATCTATCTCAGGTATATAGCGAGAGGTAAGATACACCCCGCCATCGGCTCCCCCGAACTCGAAGTCGGCAGGCGCTTCCCTGGAGGCCAGAACCCCGGCCGCAACCTCCGGCGATGTCATCTTCGCGAGCGAAGTGCCCCTGATCAGGGAAATATCAGGATGCACCTGCACCACGCCCTTGCCGTCCACCATGAACACCGTTTTGCCGTGCAGCCGCTTGTAATCGCTGAAGACCTTGGCAAGGGTGGCCATGCGCAGGCCCACGCCGGTCACGCCGATGGTGCGGGATGCGGCATCGCGCACCCGGTAGTTGATGAACACCGTCAGCTCGTTTTCCGCGGCCTCGTTGGTGTCCACATCCAGCCGCATGGTCAGGCCGGAGGCGAGAAAGTCGTAAAACCAGCTATCGTGCTCATTATCCGGATGCACATCCTTGAGCACGTTCTTGAAATGGTAGTACCGGCTGGTTGCCGTTGACACAAAAAACGAGGAGAAAAATCCATACTCCTCGTGAATGCGTTGCAGGTATCTGATGACTCTGGCTGGTTCCCGCTCCCCTTCCAGCACCCAGTCCCGCAGAAAGGTATCGTTTGCCATGACCGATGCAACATGAATGGGCTGCATGAGATCGGCATGAATCTCGGAATAAATGGTATCGCGCAGCAGTGGCAGGGAGGAATTGACCAATTCCTCGCGTATGTAACGCTGGGAGACGTTGTAGTTCACCACACCAAGAAAGATGAAGCCCGTAAGCATGATCCCGCACAGGGCTGCAACGAGCTTTATTCTGTCAGAAGCAAGAGACATATGACCACCTGAAAAAAAATGCAGTACCGCTTTCGGCATAATACACAAAGGCGATGTATAAACCAAGCCCCGCAGAGAGTTCTTTTTCGAAGACTTGCGCAAGAAAGCTCTATGAAAATGCGCCTTTCTTCACACTGAGTGAGCATTCAGTCCGGTTGCCAACCCCGATAAAAGTCACTATACATCAGGGTTCTCTTTTCCGTAACACTGGGAGTATAGAACATGCCGCACAAAGGTCCACACATATCCATTAGTTCCGAATCGTTAGTGAACCGGGTGCTGCGTATTGATCTGGACGAGTTCGAGGACTGGCCGGAAGCCGTCCGTGAAACGGCCATCGCGCTGGCCGAAGAACTTTTCCTCGTCCGATACAACCCCTTCATCGACGCCGAAACCGTCCGTCAGAGCGTGCAGACCCGATTCGATCAGGCTGTGCCCAGTCTGGCGCATCATTATGCCACCACGCTCCGCGAAGGACTGACCATGTTCTGGAGTTCCTTTGACTCCGACATGGCGTTTCGTGAAGAACTCATCAAACGCATCGGGCAGGTGGTCCCCAAGGACCGCATAGATACCCGCCCCGGTTCGCTCGTGGAATGCTCCACGGACGCAACGGACCTGCGCATGGAACTTCCCCTGCTGGTGGTCGCGCCCTCCAGCGCCGAGGAAGTGAGCGCCGTGGTACGCCTTGCCAACGAGATGAAGTTCGCGCTCATCCCGCGCGGCGGTGCATCCGGCTGTACGGGCGGGGCCATTCCTGCACGCAAGCGCACCGTGGTCATGACCCTGCAGAAGCTCAGCCGCATCAAGGACGTGGACCCCGCTGCCATGACCCTGACCGTTGAGGCAGGCGTTATCACGGCTACCGCCATCAAGGCCGCAGCGGACAAGAACCTGCTTTTCACCGTGGACCCTGCCTCCAAGACGGCTTCCACCATCGGCGGCAACATCGCGGAAAACTCCGGCGGTCCCTTCGCATTCGAATACGGCACCACGCTGGACAACATTCTTTCTTACCGCATGGTCACCCCCACCGGGGAAATCGTGGACGTGGAGCGTGTGAACCACCCCCGCCACAAGATCATGGAAGATGAAACCGCCGTTTTTGAAGTGAAGGACGTTTCCGGCGGTGTGCGCACGGTCATCACCCTGAAGGGAGATGAAATCCGCAAGCCCGGCCTTGGCAAGGACGTGACCAACAAGTTCCTCGGCGGCCTGCCCGGCGTGCAGAAAGAAGGCACCGACGGCATCATCGTCGAAGGCTGCTTCATCTGTCATCCGCCGCAAAAGCACTTCCGCGTGGTGGTGCTGGAGTTCTTCGGACGCTCCATGCACAACGCCATGCTCGTCATCAAGGAAGTTGTCGGCCTGCGCAATACCATCCGCACGCAGGGTGACCTGGTCAAGATTTCCGCCCTTGAGGAATTCGGCGTCAAATACGTTGAGGCCATCGAATACCAGAAGAAGTCCACCCAGTATGAAGGCACGCCCATTTCCGTGCTCATCCTGCAGCTCGACTCCAACGACGATGACGCGCTGGAAAAGAGCGTGCGCGACATCGTGGAAATCTGCGCACCCTTTGATCAGGTAGATGCCTTTGTGGCCAAGGACGCAGCCGAAGCTGAGCATTTCTGGGAAGACCGGCACAAGCTCTCGGCCATTGCCCGCCGCACCTCCGGCTTCAAGATCAACGAAGACATCGTCATTCCCATAGACGTCATTCCCGACTTCTCGGACTTCATCGAAGCCCTGAACCAGAAGTGCATGGGCAAGGCATACCGCGCCGCCCTGCAGGACGTGGGCCGCGTGCACGGCATGCCGCTGGAAGACAAGTCCATGAACCGGGAATTCACCTATGCCTCCAAGGTTGCGCAGGGCAAGATTCCCACGTCCGAGCTTTCCGATCAGGAAATGCTGGAACGTGCGGCAGCGTATTTTGACGAACTCGCCGAAACGCACCCCAACCTGAAGCGGCATTTCCAGAAGATATACGACCACATGCTGGCCACGCGCATCATCATTGCCAACCACATGCATGCGGGCGACGGCAACTGCCACGTGAATATTCCCGTGAACTCCAACGACCCCGTCATGCTGCACAACGCCGAAGAAGTGGCCGAAGAGGTCATGTCCAAGGCGCAGGAAATGCACGGCGAGGTAACGGGCGAGCACGGCATTGGCATTACCAAGATCAAGTTCCTGTCTGAAGAGAAGATGCAGGCGCTCAAGACCTTCAAGAGCAGAGTGGACCCCCACTCCATCATGAACCCTGCCAAGCTTACCCAGCGCGAAACGCCGGTTAAGCCTTTCACCTTCTCCTTCAACAGGCTCATCAGGGATATTCAGGCTTCCGGTCTGGCGGATAAAGACCGCCTCATCGGCCTGCTCACGAATATTCAGGTCTGCACCCGCTGTGGCAAATGCAAGCAGGTGTGCCCCATGTTCTTCCCCGAAAAATCGCTGCAGTTCCACCCGCGCAACAAGAACCTGAGCCTCGGCGCGCTGCTTGAGGCCGT
>JBKEAK010000247.1:0-53050 GCA_047972125.1 Halodesulfovibrio sp. | reverse complement strand
GTGGAAGGCAGGCCGCCCTTTTCGCTGTAACGGTTTATGCGGTCGATATTGAGAATGTCTTCAATGGCATAGGTGTGGCCACGTGCAGCGCGATACTCAAAGCTGAACGCGTAACCGAGCCACAGGTTTTTCAGATACGGCTGGGCGTGCTTGTAGCCCTTGGGCAGCGGGTCTACGTTATCATGCTTGTTATACGGCACGGAACCGCCGTATTCGGTCATGATCTTGTCTTCATTGTTACGCTGATAGGTCTGGTAGTGCAGCGGAAACACCTTTCCGAATTCGGAATTGCGGATTTCCGCCTTGTCCAGATTGGTCTTGTAGGTCGGGGTGACCGGTTCCACGGCATCGGAACAACCTGTGAGCGCGATAGCGGCGCCCACGACGAAAACACCGGCAACGGCAGAGAATTTCTTAAGCATCGGCAGCCTTCCTCGTCGATATTGGCTTCTTTGGGGTGTGGGGCACATGGCGGTGGCAGGACATGCAGTTATCCTTGCTTCCCATATTCACGGTCATCACGGTGCTTGAGTGGCAGCGCACACAGTTTGCCTGCACCACCTTCAGGGTATCTCCCTGAGGGTGAATGAGATCCGGAATAGTTCCCAAGGTGTTGGCATAGATGTCCTTTGTGCCGGCAACTGCCTTGAACGGAATCTTGGCCGCAAGATTATGCGGCGCATGGCATTCGTTGCATGACAGTTTGGCGTGTACCGACTGCTTGTGCGTCAGTGCCGCCTCTTCCATGGCGTGGCAACTGCCGCAGAAAGCTGCCCTGTCGGTTGTCACCATCGCCAGCCCCGCACCGAAAGTCAGCGCCACACCGGCCAATCCGGCCAGCAACATGGCTCTCCACCTTCGAGCGGAACTCCCTTCTTTGGTCAACGACATTACTTTCCTCCTGAATGGCTTTCCCTTCACAACGTTTCAACTTCACAACGACACAATTGCATGTGTTTTGGTCGACAGTTCGACACGTTATGTGCAGACATGTCCAAAATGTGTGCCAATGAGCCATTTTCTCGTATCAAATAAATATAATGTAAAAACACAATGTTAAAGTGAACATTACACTTTGTCTGGACGTATCGTCCCCACCGTGTCATAAATATATGACACTCGTGTCGGATTTTTATGACAGAGAGTTTCATGTTTTTCGGACAAACAACAAATTCAACAGGATGACTGCCCATGAGGATCAAGCACAGCATTCCCGTGCTGCCCGGCATATTCCTGCTGGTCTGGACTCTCCTTCTGCTGGCACTGTTCAGCTGGAGCGCCATCAGCGAGAAAAAGCACGTCAACGACATTGCATTGCGGCAGGCAAGAGCCTTCTTTCTGCAAATCGTCTCCACCAGAGAGTGGAACTCGGCCCACGGGGGCGTGTATGTGATGGTGACAGACGGAGTCAGCCCCAACCCTTATCTGGATGACCCGCAACGTGACATCGTTACCACCAAGGGAGAGCGGCTCACCAAGATCAATCCGGCCTACATGACGCGGCAGATATCCGAAATTCTTTCCGATACCGAAGGTGTGAGCTTTCACATAACCAGCCTCAAACCCCTGCGGCCCAACAACGCTCCCGATCTTTGGGAACACAATTCCCTGAAACAATTCGAGAATGGCGAGAAGGAAGCCTTCCAGCTCATCAACGAACTGGATGAAACGGCCCGCTTTCGCTACATGGCCCCGCTCTTTGCCACCAAGTCATGCCTTGTCTGCCACAAAGGCCCCGACGACAGGGAAGGCGGCGTGCGTGGCGGCATAAGCGTTTCCATTGCCGCTGCTCCGCTCCTGCAGCTCGGGCAGGACAACATAAACCGCATGGGGCTGGGGTATTTTCTCATTGGGCTTGTGGGCCTCATAGGCATCGGCACCTCGGCATTTCAGGTCATGCGCAAACGTGAGCAGGCCGAAGTTGCCAACCGCATGAAGAGCATGTTCCTCGCCAACATGAGCCACGACATGCGCACCCCGCTCACGGGCATCATAGGCATGTCCGAACTGCTCAGGCGCGACGCCAAGACCCCGGAACAGGATGAATATGCCTCCCAACTGCAGCTTTCTGCCGAAACACTTCTGGATATCGTCAACGATATCACGGACTTTTCGCGCATAGAATCGGGTCGCATGGAATTGACCATCGCCCCGTTCTCCCTTTCCGCTCTGGTTGAGAGCTCTCTCAAGGTCGTTCAGTTCGCCTGCACCAGAAAACACATTGCCCTTTCCTACTCCATTGCACCGGACGTGCCGGATACCCTGATGGGCGATGCCTTCCGCCTCAGACAGATGCTTGGCAACCTGCTCGGCAACTCGGTCAAATTCACGGAACACGGCACCATTTCCATTGCCGTGCATCTGGTAAAACGATCCGAAGATGGCTGCATGCTTTCTTTCTCCGTGAGCGATACCGGCATGGGCATTCACCCGAGCCAACACTCCACCATTTTTGACAGCTTCACGCAGGGATCACAGGCACGGGCCACAGGTCACGTGGGGACGGGACTCGGCCTTGCCATTACCCGCCAGCTTGTCGAAATGATGGGTGGCACCATCAGCGTTACAAGTACTCCGGGCGAGGGTTGCACCTTCTCGTTCACCGCGTTCTTCGCCCCTACGGAAGAAGAAGTGCCGGAAACAGACCCGCCACCCTGCAACCGGGAACTGCCCGGACTGCGCCTGCTTGCGGCAGACGACAACCAGTTGAACCGGACTTATCTGAAGGAAATACTCGGCGGCTTCGGGCACAGTGTGGACGTGGTTGCCAACGGGCGGGAGGCGCTGGATCAGCTCCGCAAAATCCGTTACGACGCCGTTCTCATGGATGTGCAGATGCCGGAAATGGACGGCATTGAAACAACCCGTGCCATCCGTTCCGGAGTTCACCCGGACATACCGGCCGACCTGCCGGTCATTGCCGTCACGGCCTTTGCCGTGGAGGGCGACAGGGAGCGATTCCTTGAAGCAGGCATGAACGCCTATGTCAGCAAGCCCATGACTGCCGACTCGCTGGCAGCAACACTCTGTTCGCTGTTCCCCGAAGCTGGCAGAGAGCCGAAAACGCCCACCCGCTCGTATGATGAACCACCCATTGAGATGACATCGGCAGCGCCGGAAATACCGCTCTCTCACACGAACAAAGGCGTGAACGGCGAGGCTGTTGCGCCCATGGATACGGCAAAAGCCATAGAAGCCATGGGAGGCAACAAAGCGCTTCTGCTCCGTCTATGCGCAGCCTTCCTTGAAGAAGTGCCGGAGCGCTGCTCCGAGCTGGAGGCCGCCCTGCTGCAACGCAACTGGGGTGAAGCCAGAAGGCTGGCCCACGCGATCAAGAATTCCGCAGCCATGCTATGCGCAACACAACTTCATGAAATTGCAAAGAAAACAGAGCTTCTCTGTATTGATGAAAGCCCCGGTGCGGACAAAGAACTTAAAGCGATGCTTGAATGTATGCCCGCACTGACGGCCCATATCAACACCTTGCTGGAGAATGGTGAGACACCTCATGTCTAAGATACTGATTGTTGATGATGAACTGATGGTGCGTACCATGCTTGCTGAAATTGCAGGCAGCATGGGCCACGAGGTGCTAAGCGCGCCGAGCATTGCACAGGGACTGCAGTTCGCCGCCCAGTCTGCATGTGATCTGGTATATCTGGATGTGCTGCTGCCGGACGGCAACGGCCTCAATCGCCTGCCGGACTTCAAGCAATTACCCAGTCAGCCGGAGATCATCGTGATTACGGGATTCGGCGATCCGGACGGTGCAGAACTGGCCGTGCGCCACGGGGTGTGGGACTACCTGCAAAAACCGCTGATGATGGATCAGGTAAAGCTCTCGCTCACCCGCGCACTGGCATTCCGCCAGCAGAAAGAAAACACGAACTCGGTCAAAACCTTTCTCAGGCCGGAAATAATCGGCAACAGCCCCGCCCTTCAAACGGCTCTGGGGCTTGCGCAGGAGGCAGCTTCGACCAACGTGAACGTGCTGCTTCATGGTGAAACCGGCACCGGCAAGGAGCTATTTGCCCGCGCCATTCACCAGAACAGCCGCAGGCGCGACAAACCGTTTGTGACACTGGACTGCGCCTCGTTCACTGAATCCCTTTTGGAAAGCCAACTCTTCGGGCACGTGAAAGGGGCGTTTACCGGGGCAGACAGAAATCGCGAAGGGCTGCTTTCGCTGGCACACGGCGGCACCCTGTTTCTGGATGAAATAGGCGACCTGCCCCTGCCCATTCAGGGGGCTTTTCTGCGTGCCCTTGAATCCAAGCGGTTCCGTCCCATCGGAGCCAGCCGGGAGGCGGAAAGCGACTTCCGCCTCATTGCCGCCACCAACAAGGACCTGCACGAAATGGTGCGGCTGGACATGTTCCGCTCAGACCTGCTCTACCGGCTGCGGGGCATGACCATTCCCCTGCCCCCGCTTCGCGAGCGGCACGGCGATATCCCCCTGCTCATCACCCACTATCTGGACAAGCATTGCGCCCGCTACGGCGTGTGCGGCAAAACTCCATCAGAAGATTTTCTGGAGGCCGTAGGCACATACGACTGGCCCGGCAACATCCGCGAACTGGTGCATGCGCTGGACAGATCCTGCACGGCGTCCTTTGATGATCCGGTTCTCTTTGCCCGCCAGCTGCCCACGGAAATACGGGTTCAGGTCGCCCGCATGTCTGCGGGCAAAAGTGGCGACATTCCCCCCGGCAACGGCACGCGCAATACGGCCCCCTCCGCAGCATCGCATGCTCCACACCAGCACGATGATCAGCAAGATATGGAATCGCTTCTGTCACTCAAGGAACACCGCCACGAAACAGAACGCAGATACCTGAACGATGTGCTCAGGCACGTATCCGGCAACATTCCGGCTGCGGTTGAAATTACGGGAGTTTCACGCGGCCATCTGTATGAACTGTTGAAGAAGCACGGCATCACACCATAAAAAAACGGCACCTCAGGGTGCCGTTTCAGACTGCTGACAAAGTCATTTTTGGTATTTGTTGGCTCCGCCGGGCAGGAACCTAACGTTCCTGCACCTCGTATAAGCGATAAAAATCCGTTTTTGTACCTCAGCTCCGGCTTAACGGAAATACGGCTTTACTGAAAACGAGGGTTTGTCATTAACCTGAAGCCGTTTTGCTGCGTCGTTCGCGGGTTGCCCGGCAAGGACTATCGCTAGTTGAAACGGATGTAGATGGGAATGGTATGCATCTCGCGGGAATGTTCCTTGGTCGGTCCGAGTTCATAACGAATGGCGGCAGGATCAAGCTGCACCTCTTTCGCCACGGACTCGGCAAATCCCCGAAGGTTGATGATGGGATGTCTCATGAATACCTGCGGCAGACCATACGTAAGGTTGCAGGCAAGACATTTTCCGGGGCGCTGACGAAGCACAAAGGCAAACTGGGCCTCTTTTGCGTCACCCTTCACAAAATCAACAGAGATGTCATAGGAACCGTCTTCTGCACCGCCAAACAAGGCATCAAAGAAAGCGTCAGTCCTTTCGTGCGGAAAAAGCACGTCCAACTTCTCACGGGTAAAGATAGTCTCAAAATTCATAATGCCTCCCTGGCGCAATCCCCTCTGAAACACAGAGAACGCACTGTTTTTTCAAACAATACCAACCGGCGCGCGATTACCGGAACATCTCCGCTAGCACGACATGCCGTCAACGGCAAGGGAAAACCCCGCCCTGCAGCAGCACTTGCGGGCTCTTCCGGGCCTGCCTCTGCAGGCAAAAACAAATGCGCTCCATGCCGCTTCCTGAGCAAGCGCTTCCGGCTGCCTCTGTCAGATTCGGAGGGAATAGCCGTTATTCAGACTGCGAACAGACATATCACGCAATATTTCACGAAATTTTAATTGAGGACGGCTCAATGCAGGAACGTGGCAGATGGCTATAACCGGGACAGAATATCCAGGATATCCGGTTCCAGTTCAACGCGGGTCAGGGGAATATCTTCCAGCCTGAACCGGGAACAAAAAATATCAGGCCTTGCCGGTGCGGGCTCTGGCTGCAATCCGGCACGAAAGGCAAGGTATCCCACCACTGCCTCGGGCCGTATGCCTGCTTCGCGCATCATGCTTAATTCGAAGTGACGGTGACGTTTGGCCAGCCGTTCCCCTTCATGATCAAAGACAAGGGGCACATGGGCATACGTGGGCACCGGCTTGCCGAGCAACCGGTATACCAGCACCTGACGGGGCGTGCAGTGCAGAATGTCGTCCCCGCGCACGATCTGTGTGATGTGCTGATCCGCATCATCAATGACCACGGCAAGCTGATAGGCAAACACACCATCTGAACGGCGCACGGCAAAATCGCCGCCGCACTCTTCCCACGTCAGGCAGATGTCTCCCCGCAACACGTCGTGAAAGCCTATGGAATGTTCGCCGCAGTGCAGGCGAAGAGCCGCTTTGCGCCCCTCTGCCATGCGCTCGCTGCGCTCGGCTGCACTCAGGTTCAGGCAGATTCCGGGATATGCGGCCCCGTAATCTTCCGCATGCGGTGCGGAAGCCAGCGCGCGCAGTTCCTTGCGGGTGCAGAAACAGGGGTACACATGGCCCTGCTCCTCCAGCATGGCGAGCACTTCTTCATAACGCCCGTATCGCTCGCTCTGCACATAGGGACCATATGGACCGCCCACATCTGGCCCTTCGTCCCAATCCAGACCGAGCCATTCCAGATCGCGCATGATGCCGTCAACAAATTCCGGACGCGAGCGGTCTGGATCAATGTCTTCCATGCGCAGGACAAGCGTGCCCCCCTTGCTGCGCACAGCCAGCCAGCAGAGCAGAAAGGACCATGCATTGCCAAGGTGCATGAAACCCGTGGGGGATGGGGCCAGACGTCCCCTCACAGGCCCGGAGCATGAAGAAGTGCCGAGAATTGAATCTGCTATGATGGTTGTCACGCAGCATCTGGAACCATGCTCACCACCAAAAGTCAAGGGTGCCTCCCCGGCCAGCAACCTATAGGATCGACATAGCTGGAGCTCGACCGGGGCTTAACTGGAGCGTAACCGGGGCCCGACAGGGGCAACTCTTATTGCATCCGCCGGAAAACGAAATGCCTTCGGCCCTCTTGTAACAGCGGGCAAGCGTGCCACATCCCGAAACTTGACACCACACACGCAATAACCTACAAATCCAGACCTCTTGCACAGACCATTCAATCTTGGTCGCGCATGCGCCCGTAGCTCAGTTGGATAGAGCGACGACCTCCTAAGTCGTAGGCCACAGGTTCGATTCCTGTCGGGCGCACCACAGCAAGACATTCAAGCCGCACATCCGTGCGGCTTTTTTCATTGGCCAACGCCATCACCCCCCCATTTCCCCAACGACAAACCTTACATAGAATTCTCTACCTGCATGGTATTATACTGTTGATACAACAATTAATTCCATACCAGACAGGTTCTGATCATTCAAAACCATGCAAGTTGCATATTACAGACACTACACCATCTCACTAAAATACTGACATCAGACATTTTAATTCCAGACCAATATTGTAGCATTCTTTCTACACCTGAGATGTACCCTACTATTTACTGAAAATGCCTTTACAGCTTGCACTCTTGTGATAACCATACTTGCAAGATAGAGTTACAAGCATGAGGCCTGACAGTTGCCGCAGGCTCGCATGCAACAGGCTCGAATCAGAGATACAACAATCTGTATCATTTGGTGTAACAAGGAGGCGTGCATGCATTTTTCCGAATCATGGGATTGGGAAAACGGAGAGCGTGTCGTCGCGGAATCATTGGCTCCCATGGAGGAGCACAAATGGCAGGAAGAAGTACACGTTTCACCCGACGGTGAAACAGCCGCCGCCATCGTGTGTATCGATGCCGGTGAATTCGGCCTGCGGTTCAATGATACCGTACACGACAATACGTTCGAAAAGGCGTGGAAGCCCAACTTCACGCCCGACGGACGTTTTTGCGTCTTCGTGCAACAGGATGAGGAATGGACTCTGGCTGAAAACGGCGAACCGTGGGAAGAACGCTATGGCTTCATCTGGGACCCGCAGTTCAGCGCAGAGGGCGGTGTCATCGCCGCTGCCGTGCAACAGGATATGCAATACGGCATGTCCATCAACGGCACTGTGTGGGAAAACCTTTATGAAAATGCCAACGGCTTTGCATTAAGTGCCAACGGCAAGCGTTCCGCCGCCGTGGTGCAGGTCAAATCCATGGGGCAGGCCGATCTGGAAACCTTCCGCGAGGGTGTCTACTCCGTCGCCGTAGATGGCGAGACATGGGATTCCACCTTCATGAACGCATGGAACCCCGTTTTCAGCCCCTACGCACACAGGGTGGCCGCACAGGTCAGGCTGACCCTGTATGACTACACCATAGCGGTGGAAGGCACCCCGTGGCCCATCCACTTCCAGTGTGTATGGGACCCCTGCTTCCATCCCAACAGCAGCTCAGTGGCTGCCCCGGTCCGCCAAGGCGGCAAGTGGGGCATAGCGGAAGACGGCAACATTCTCTGGAAACCCCGTTTTCACAACTGCTGGCACCTTCAGTATTCACCCGACGGCAGCAAGCTCTACGCCATTGTCGCGCCCGAATACGGCCAGTTCACCGTGGCCGTGAACGAAAAGCCGTGGAGCATCACCGCGCCGGTTGTCACCGATCTCGTGATTTCAGCAGATGGTTCCCGTGCCGCAGCGCTTGGCAATCACGACAACAAGGCATGGCATGTCATGCTGGACGGCAAGGCATGGCATGGTCGCTACGACATGGCATGGAAGCCCGTATTCAGCGCGGACGGCAGAAGCCTTGCCGCACGAGTCCGCACCGGCAGCAAGTATGCCGTGATGGTGAACGACAAACAGGTGAACGGCGAGTTCGACAAGGCCTGGGACCCCACCTTCAGCCCCGACGGCTCCAAGGTGCTCATCCGCGGCATGCGGAACAACACCCTGCTCCGCATCGTGGCGGATGTACCCCGATAACCGTGGAGGCAGGACATGAACACTTTGTATAACTTCGTAACCGGGCCCCTTGCATGGGCATCGTTCGCCATTTTTCTCGGCGGATCAGCGTATCGCATCTGGTCCATGATCAAACTGGCCAAACAAAAGGAAGCGGCATTCATCAGCTACATGAGTCTGCCCCATGCCATGCGTTCCATATTCAGATGGCTCACTCCTTTTGCCACGCTGGGCTGGAAGGAAAATCCGGCCATTACCGTGGCCACCTTCCTGTTCCACATCTGCCTATTTGCACTGGCAATATTCACCGCAGGGCATGAGGTGCTGTGGGATTACGCTTTCGGCATCAGCTTCCCCTCGCTGCCGCAAGGCGTATCCGACGTGCTGACCCTTATCGTCATTGGTGCCTGTCTCTACTTTGCCTACCGCAGGCTCACCAATGCGCAGGTCAGTTTTGTCACCACCAGCAAGGACTGGCTGGCGCTGTTCATCGCGGCAGCGCCCTTTGTCACCGGCTTTCTCGCCTCTCAGCAGTTCGGCAACGGTCAGATCATGACCCTGCTGCATGTTCTGAGCGGCGAAGCAATGCTTGTGGCCATTCCCTTTACCCGCCTCTCGCATGCCCTGTTCCAGCCGCTCACCCGCGCCTACATCGCGTCGGAATTCGGTGCGGTTCGCCACGTACAGGACTGGTAGCAGCACAACAGGAGGTATTAGATGTCCATTCTGGATAGAAAGATAGAGGATACCGAGCTTAAACGCGCTACCGCCTCGCTCACACAGGACCGCATAGAACAGGTCATCAACAGCGTCCTGCAGGGCGAAACCGGTGCGCGGCTCAAGGCATACACCGAAACCTGCATGCGGTGCGGCATGTGCGCCCCCGCCTGCCATTACTGCGTGTCGCACGACATGGACCCCAGCTATTCCCCGGTGGGCAAGGTTGAACAGACCATGGGGCTGATATTCCGCAAGCATGGCCGCCTTACCCCGGAAGAAGTCTACGGAATGGCGCAGATAGCCTACACGGAATGCAACCTCTGCCGCCGCTGCGTGCATTACTGTCCCATCGGTGTGGACACGGGCTACATCATCAGTACCGTGCGCCGCATCTGCCACAAGCTGGGTGTAACCCCCATGTACATTCAGGACACCGCCCACAGCCATTCCGCCACCATGAACCAGATGTGGGTAAAGGAAGACGAATGGGTAGACAGCCTGATGTGGCAGGAAGATGAAGCCCGCGACGAATTCCCCGGCCTGCGCATTCCGCTGGACGTGGAAGGGGCGGAGATCTTCTACTCGGTCATCGCGCCGGAACCCAAGTTCCGCACCCAGCTCATCTATCAGGCAGCCGCCATCTTCAATCATGTGGGAGCCGATTGGACCATGCCCTCCACTCCGGGCTGGGACAACAGCGACATGTGCATGTTCACAGGCGACTTCGAGATGATGGGCAGGCTCAAGCGCAGCCACTTCGAGGCCGCGCAGAAGCTGAAAGTGCGGCGCATTGTCATGGGTGAATGCGGTCACGCCTTCCGTTCCGTATACGACGTGGGCAACCGCTGGCTGGGATGGAAGAACCATCCCGTTCCCATCGTGCACTCCGTGGAATACTTCTGGGAACTCTTCAACGAAGGCAAGATCCGTCTTACCCGCCAGTTCGAAGAGCCCGTCACCATCCACGACCCCTGCAACATCATCCGCGGCCGCGGCCTCATGGATAAGCTGCGTGAAGTCACGCACCACCTGTGCAAGGAAGTAATCGAAATGTCCCCCACCCGTGAGCACAACTACTGCTGTGCCGCAGGCGGCGGCGTCATCAACTGCGGCCCGCCCTTCAAGAGCGTTCGGCTGGAAGGCAACAGGATCAAGGCTGACCAGCTGCGCGACACGGGCGTAAAGGTTGTGGTGGCCCCCTGCCACAACTGCCACGGCGGTCTTGAAGACATCATCCATCACTATCAGCTCGGCATTCACACCAAGTTCCTCGGCGACCTGATATACGAACTGATGGAAAAGCCCGAACCGGAATAGCGAAAGGAGACCAACATGAACAAGCGTGTACGCAATATACTCGCCCTGCTGGCTTCTCTGCTGCTTCTGGTGCTCGGCCTTTCCCTCGCACCCGTATCGGCTCAGGAGGAGTTGCAGCAACTGCGCCCGGAAGCTCTGCAACCGGCAACGCGCCCCGCAGCGCTCTTCAACCACGACGAGCATAATGCCAAGGCCAATCTGGAAGACAAGTGCATACGCTGTCACCACAGCGGGACCGACGGCAAGCTGGTTGCGGATGAAACCTCGGAAGGAACACCCTGTGCGGACTGCCACACCGTGAAAGGCGGCACCAAGCAGACACCTCTGCGCCGTGCCTACCACCGCCAGTGCATGGACTGCCACAAGGCCAACAACAAGGGCCCCACGCATTGCAGCGGTTGTCACGACAAAAGCCATCCCTAACCTGAACCGGACAAAAGGACAGGCCTTATGGACATGGTAACGCTTACAAGAGACGGCAGATTGCAAGACAGTGTTCAGGAAACGGACAACAGTTCCTCCCGCTCTGCGCAGGGCGAACCGGACATCCTTTCCTGCCTCGGCAGCCGCGTGCAGCTGGCTGAAGACTTCTCTCTGAGATCGTTCTTCGCCCTTCTTGCCCGGCATCCCGAGCTGCGCCGCGTGAGCCAGTTTTTTGCAGCAGCCGAGGCCGAGGCCCAATGTTGTCCGCAAGAGGGGTGCACCACCCCGGATTTCACGGAACTGGTCTTTGCCAAGACCGTGGAACTGACCGGTGCTCCCGGAGAACCTGTGATGAACGTCTTCACCACTTTCCGCGGCATGCTCCCGGACGAGGGAACTGGCCCCAGAAGCGGCGAAATACGTTTTCACAGCCTGAACATGCTTCTGGATATGCCCATCCGGCTCGGCAGACTGCGCCATGTGGTCTTCGGCGACCGGACGAGCATGCTGGAATGCGACACCACATTCTCCCTTTTCGAAATAATTGAAGGAATCGCATGGGAACTGGGTTTCCAGGGCGGTTCTCAACAATGCAGCCTCAGGAGGTAGCGTATGTTTAAGAAGATTCTGTTCGCTACATCGGCTTCCCCGGCTTGTGACAACGCCGCCAAGGTCGCTTTTGACCTCGCCAAGCGCAACGGCGCGAAGTTGTACCTGCTCCATGTACTCGGCGTGCCCAGCCGAGGCTTCAGCACCACGGTGCGCGACCTGCGCACCGGCGAAGACGAAGCCGTGGACGGCGACTACCGGGAATGGGTTGAAGAAGAAATTCGCACCACCTATGCGGAACAGCTCGAAGAATATGGCAAGAACACCGTAATGCAACTTTCCGTGGGCGTGCCCTCTACCGAGATTCTGCGCTTTGCCCGCAAGGAAGATGTGGACCTTATCGTCATGGGCGCCAATACCCGCGACGACGACCCCGAATCGGCACGCGCCCGCTCCATCGTGGGCCGCACCATGGAAAAGGTGGCCCGTCTGGCCAAGTCCCCCGTGCTCATCGTGAACCGTCCCTGCACCACCTGCTGGAACCTTTTCTCCAACATCGTCTACTGTACGGACTTCTCCAAGGCAGCAGATCAGGCCTTCAAGTTTGCCAACAGCACGGCGCAGACCATTGGTGCCAAGCTCTACATCTTCCACGCCTTCGACATCACGAGCGCCAAGCTCGGCGTGTTCCCCGGTCAGGCAGACATAGAGCGGCACATTGAACGTGCCCACGAAAAGATCAAGGAACGCTACATCTCCCAGATGGGTGACTACGACAACTACGACGTGGAAATCTGGGAAGGAACACCGTATGTTGAAATCCTGAAGTTCGCGCGCGAAAAGAAGGCGGACCTCATCATCATGGCCCACCACACCAAGGAAGTGGAGCCTGAAGAGGCGTCCATAGGCTCAACGGTGGAACAGGTGGTCATACGCTCCGCCTGTCCCGTAGCCAGTGTAGCGCGCGCGTAGCGCCCGGAACACCTCAACATCGGAGGTGCTCATGGGTGGGCCTTGTATTCTGGTGGTGGACGATGAACTCAGCTTCAGGCTCTTTCTGAAAACCCTGTTCGAAACGGGCGGTTATCAGGTCAGAGCCGCCCGCAACGGAAAAGAAGGGTTGGAAAAGGCCCGCACCAAGCGGCCGGCGTGCATTGTGCTTGATGTGATGATGCCGGAACGCGGAGGACTGGAGATGTACAAGGGGTTGAAGACAACCTCGGAACTGCGGGATATACC
Organism: Halodesulfovibrio sp.; assembly: GCA_047972125.1. Taxonomy (GTDB): domain Bacteria; phylum Desulfobacterota; class Desulfovibrionia; order Desulfovibrionales; family Desulfovibrionaceae; genus Halodesulfovibrio. Next base: position 39,852 of record JBKEAK010000247.1, on the reverse strand, counting down.
CGTGGTCATGCTCTCCGCGGTGGCAGCCAAGGGATTCGCCCACGCACTGAAAATGATTGGATTGGCAGCGGAGGAGCTTCCCCCTCCCGACGCGTATGTGGAGAAGCCCCCGAGACCGGGGCCGCTGCTGGAAGTTGTTCGCGGACTGGTGGACCAGCCTGCGCCCCCGATTGATACCAAAACGGGCTAAGGAAACCCAGGGAGTGTAGCAATGCCGCACAAGATCCTTGTCATAGACGACGATCCTTATATCGTTAAATACCTTGTGGATATCCTGAGCGACAACGGATACGCCACGTGCTCCGCCTCCGACGGCGCGGAAGGACTGGAGCTGCTCAAGAAGGAAAAGCCGGACCTCGTAACGCTGGACCTTGAAATGCCCAACGAATGGGGCCCGCGCTTCTACCGCAAGATGACCAAGGAGCCGGAATTCAAGGAAATGCCGGTCATCGTCATCAGCGGTCTTTCGGGTATTCATCTGGCCATTCGCAATGCGGTGGCGTCGTTGAAGAAACCCTTCGACCCCAACCAGCTGCTGGAAATAATCAGGGATACCCTGAACAACAAGGATGCGCTCAAGGACGACTAATCCAAGGCGCATTCCGACCCGGCAGGGTCGGTCAAGACACCAATCGGGCGCCGCTGTGGCGGCGCCCCACAACATACTTTCCCATTTCCTACGAAAAGGGTATGAAATCACATAGCTGTAGTTGCAGAACACATACTCCTCAGCCACTTCAACTCGTGCTCAAGGGGATCTCATGCAGCATGTCGTACTGCTTGTAGACGATGAAGACGGCATCCGAACCGTTCTCGGACTGTCGCTGGCGGATATGGGATACCGCGTGCATACCGCCGCAAGCGGCGAGGAAGCACTGCGCATCTTTGATGAAGTCAAACCGCACATTGTCCTCACGGACATCAAGATGCCGGGCCTGAGCGGTCTCGACCTTCTCGAACGCATCAAGAAAAATTCTCCGGAAACGGAAGTGATCATGCTCACCGGCCACGGCGACATGAACCTTGCCATTCAGAGTATCAAGAAAGACGCCACAGACTTCATCACCAAGCCCATAAACGACGACGTGCTGGAAATAGCCCTGAACCGTGCCCATGAGCGCATCACCATGCGCGCGCGGCTGCGGGAACATACCGACAACCTTGAACAGATGGTTGAAGGACAGGCAGCCCGCCTCATAGAGCAGGAACGCCAGCTTGCGGCGCTGCAGGTTGCCGAAGGATTCGCCGACGGCATGCGCGCCCTGTACAATTCCATTGACGGTGCGGAGGGCATGTTCAACCAGCTCCCCTGCTTTGTTGCCGTACATAACGCCAAGATGGAGATCATCGCCTCCAACCCCCTCTACAAGGAACGCCTTGCCTCGGGCATAGGCGCACGCAGCTGGGAGGTATATCCCTACTGCAAAGGTACAGGAGATGAAGCCTGCCCCGTGCGCAAGGTGCTGGAAACAGGCGAAGGCCAGCGGTGTCAGGAATTCGTCCGGGACAAGGACGGCAACGACGTGCCTGTTATCGTGAACGCGGCACCCATTCTGGACAACAACGGCGAAATAGAGCTGGTGCTGGAAATTGCCGCAGATATCACGGAAGTGAAACGGCTGCAGGAAGAACTGCGCCTTTCTCGCCACCGCTACCAACAGCTTTTCGAGGAATCGCCCTGCTACATCAGCGTGCAGAACCGCGAGCTTCAGATCGTGGCCAGCAACCGGCTTTTCCGGGACGATTTCGACGACGACATCGGCGGATTCTGCCACGAGATTTATGCCCACCGCTCAAGCCCCTGCGTGGGTTGCCCCGTGCTCAAGACCTTTGAAGACGGACAGACGCATCAGTTCGAAACCGTGGTTACCTCGAAACACGGGGAACAACGCAACGTGCTCGTCTGGACAGCCCCCATACGCGATGCCAACGGGCACATCACCGAAGTCATGGAAATGTCCACAGACATAACCCAGCTGCGAACCTTGCAGGACAGGCTTTCGAATCTGGGCCTTCTGCTCGGCTCCACGGCCCATGGCATCAAAGGACTGCTTACAGCCCTTGACGGCGGCGTTTACCGGCTCGGCTCAGGCATAGAAAAGGACAACCGCGACCGCATCAAGGACAGTTATCAGGACATACGGCATCTGGTAGAACGCCTGCGCAAGATGGTGCTGGACATCCTCTACTATGCCAAGAAGCGCGCCCTGCAATGGGAAGTGGTCATGGCTTCGCGCCTGGCAGAAGAGGTGGCCGCCCTCGTGGAACCCAAGGCAAAGGAAAACAACGTGTTCTTCTCGCTTGAAGTGGCTCCGGATACGGGCACCTTTGAAGCGGACGCCGGGGCATTGTCCTCTGCCCTTGTGAACATGTTGGAAAACGCCGTGGACGCCTGCACAGCGTCACGCCGCCCGGAACCGCGCTTTGTGCATTTTTCCGTAAAGGGCATAGGCAGCGAGGTAAAATTCTCCATCCGCGACAACGGCGTGGGCATGGACCGCGAAACCCGCGACAAGCTCTTTACCCTGTTCTTCTCGTCCAAGGGCTCATCCGGCACCGGCATAGGGCTGTTCGTGGCTAATCAGGTGGTGCAGCAACACGGAGGAAGGATCATCGTCATGTCTGAAGCAGGCAGGGGCAGCACCTTTGCCGTGGTCATGCCGAGGCGGCTCTCTGATGAAGCCAAACAGGGCACGGAACTGGCAGGCATAGACCTTGTGCCCAACGGCTAGGCGGGGTTTAAGCGAGGGGCTGTAGTGAGGGGCTGTGTGACGGGGGCAGGCGTTATTTAAACGGGATTCGTTCGGCGCGATTTGCCAACGTGATATGTTTGACGAAAGGTATCCGGCAACGGCTGCAAGTTAAGGGTTTTGGCATCAAGCACCTGATGAATTTACCCTGATCATCTCATCAGCAAAGCTCACAAAAAAAGCGCGGCCATAAGCACCGCGCCCCGTTCAGTTGAAGATGAGAAACCCGTTCTCCATGGTAGAGCGTACCCCGTACTGATCGTAGAGCAGCTCGGCCCATTTCCGCGCTATTTTCTCATAGGTTCCGTCGTTCACCATATCCTCCCCTGCCTTGCGCCATTTGGCGACAATCTCCTTGTCTACCGAGCGGGAGAATATGACATACACATCCGAATAGCCTATTTCGTACACGTCCTTGAAATTGGCACTGTTAACACCCATTTCTTTGCAATCGAAGGCCATGCCCACACTGTCATACACCAGGGCGTCTATCCGGCCGAGTCCCAGCTTCTGAATATTCGAGGCGTGGCTGGTAACACTTTCCACATGTATGAACCCGTTGTTACGCAAGAATTCCTCGCGCACATCGCCTATTTTGGCTCCCACACGCAGGCCGCGCAGCACATCAAGAGTGTAGCTGTTCCGCGAAAAGGCCTTCAGCACATAGAATTTCCACGTTTTGCGATACAGGGGCATGAGCCACTGAAAGGCATCTTCCCGATCATTGGTGCGTGAGAAGCTGAAGAACAGCAGGTCGTCGCGGCGGGCAGCTTCTTCAAGCGTCCTCTTCTCAGGCATTATGACCATGCGGGACGTATCACCCACCCGCCTCTGCAGTTCCCTGACCATGTCCACAGAAATGCCGACAAGCTCCCCCGTAGAGGAACGATAGTTCCCGGGGGGTTCATCAACCGTGTATATCGTCAAGGCTCCGGCCGATGCCGGACTAAGCAGAAGCGCGGAAAGGCAACAAACAATCACCGCGCATTGTACCGTCGCAAACCACCTCATACACGTCCTTTTACTCCCCGTATTCACCCGCACACTCACACGAGTGATCAGAAAACGAAGAAGAAATCTAACGGTTTCCTTCATCCTTGAGAGAATGCACAAGCTCCGAGAGCTTGCCGAGCTGTACGGCAAGGGCATTGAGCGCCGCAGTGCTTTCCACTATCCCCTGTGAGGTCTGCATGGTTATGCGATTGATTTCATCAACGGACCGGTTGATCTCTTCCGAAGTGGCGGCCTGCTGCTCAGCTGCCGTGGCAATGCCCTGCACGCGGTCTGCCGAACTTTCCACTCCCGTTACAATATCTGCCAGCACGGAACTGGAGCGGTTTGCAAGATCAACGGCCCTGTTCAGGTCCGTCACGGCCTTCTGCATGGAAGTTACGTTCATCTTGGCAACATTCTGGATGGCATGAATGGCGCTGCCCACTTCCTTGGTGGCAGTCATGGTTTTTTCTGCAAGCTTGCGCACTTCGTCCGCTACCACCGCAAAGCCCCTGCCCGCTTCACCGGCTCGTGCAGCTTCAATGGCAGCATTAAGGGCCAGCAGGTTCGTCTGATCTGCAATATCCGTGATAACGCCCATGATGCGCCCGATGGATTCAGCCTGAATACCGAGTTCATCCATCTGCTTCTGCAACTCCTCGGTCTGGCGCTGTGTTGTGCGGATGGCTTCGATGGAGCTTTCCACCACCCTGGCACCTTCGCTTGCCTTCACCTTGGCGTCGTCACCTGCTGCGGCGGCTTCTCCAGAGTTCTTTGCCACCTCAAACACCGTGACATTCATCTCTTCAATAGCAGTAGCCGTGGCTGCAATGCGTGCGGCCTGCGTTTCCGTGCCGCGTTGAATCTCTTCTGCCTGTCTCGACATCTGCTCAGCAGCAACGGAAACCTCTCTCACAATCTCTTCAAGACTTTCCGCAGCCTGATACATGCCGTCAGCCTTGGCACGCTCTGCCAGTCTGGTTGCCTCTTCCGCCGACTTCAGAGCCACGGAAGCCTGATTCGCCTTGTCTTCGGCTATGCGGGTCTGTTCGCCCACGGCCTCCATGGTCCGGTTCAACTGCATGAGCATGTCGCGGAAGGCATTTGCAAGCAGACCGTTTTCGTCGCGCTGCTCCACATCAAGTCGGGCCTTCATGTCACCTGCGGCAATCCGCTGGGCGAATCCTACCATTTTGCGCAGAGGAACGGTGATGTTGCGGGCCACCAGTATGGTAATAAGCGCGCCCAGCAGCAAGCTGCCCACCGTAAGCCCAACAAGGGTATAGGTAAGCTTGGTGAAGCGCTCCTCGGAATACGTGGCCTTGGCCGTGGCCATGGTATTCACGATTTCAGTGAGGGTGTTGATATTCTCACGCATGGCATCAAACAGCGTCTTGGCCTCTCCCAGAGACAGACTCCGGGCTTTTTCAAGCTCACCGCTGTTGATGTATTCGATAACCTGCTTTGAGACTGGTTCCCACTGCCTTCTGTCTTCAAAATAGGCATCCACGTACTTCTTGGTTTCCGGGGTGGATACCAGAGCATAAAATTTGTTTATCCGCGTGTCCGCCTGACCGATGTTGTCGGAGTAGTCCTTCATCTGAGCAGCAAACGTCTCGGTTCCCGGTTCCGCAAAACACATGCTCCGTTCCGCAATCAGGGCCTGGTGCAGATCGCGGTCAGCTTCCAGAAGAAAGGTCGCACCTTTGAAATCGACGTTGAATACTCCGTTCAGTTGGGTATTCAATACACTTGAACTGTAGTACGCGGTAATCCCCATCGCTATGAACAACAGAAGATTGGTTACCAGGACCATTGCCAGTTTCGTTACGATTCTCATCTGATTCAGCATTACCGCTACTCCTGCCCTGAAAATTCAACACCAAGAAGGTGCACACCGCCACTCCATCAAGCAGATACTCCAACACAGGATTATTACTGCATCGACAATGATAGCATTCGCAAAAGGAAAAAGAAATCCCCTCTAACGAACAGTAGTGGCACTTTATCCTGTAAGGAATGATATACTTGGAAGGTCAGCGTTTCAAAGGCAAACGAAGCATGGCACGCACTCCACCCTGAATGCCGTTTTCCAGCACCAGCTCGCCTCCCATTTCGCGGGCTGCCTTACGGGTGGCCATAAGCCCGAACCCTGTACCCCGGGCCTTGGTGGTGAACATGCCGTCGTCAATGCTGGCGAAAACCTCGTCGCTCAACCCCCTTCCGTTGTCTTCCACAATGTAGCAGACATATCCGCCTGTGCATTCCGTATGCAGAATCACCCTGCCGTCGCCGTGGTCCATTCTTCCGGCCTGAATGGCCTCTTCAACGGCTTCCACGGCATTGGTTGCAAGATTCATGATGCAGGCATGCACGGCTTCGGGGTCAAGCAACGCATCCGGCTGAGGGGCCGATGCGTGCATGAGGGTTGCCCCGGCTTCACGTATGCGGGAGGCAAGCAGCTCTGCCACTTCACGCACGGGGCGGTCAGGGTCTATGGGTTCCGGACGAATCTCCATGGGGCGCGAAAGCTGCAGCATGTTCATGGTCAGGTCGCGCACGCGGGTCACATCGCGCTTCACCATGCCCCAGCCCTGTTCAAGGTACTCGCGCTTGTTCAGTTCCAGCCCCTTTTCAAGGACAAAGAGCGCTCCTTCCAGCCCCCCGGCGATATTCTTTATGGCATGCGCCATTCCGGCAACGGTCTCACCCATGGCGGCAAGGCGCTCTGCCTGCAGCAGTTCCCGCGTGCGCTGCTCGACCAGTTTTTCAAGATGCTCGGTGTGCCTGCGCACCGTTTCACGCAGAACAGCCCGCTCCATGGAGCGCCGGAGCGCAAACTCAAGAAGGTCTGCATGTACCGGCTTGGTCAGGAAGTCCGTTGCTCCAAGGCGCAAACTTTCTATGGCAAGCCCCATGTCCGCATGGCCGGTGTTCATTATCACCTCTACGGCAGGCCAGTTCTCGCGCACCTGACGCAAAAGCTGAATGCCGTCCATGCCGGGCATGCGGACATCCGTAATCATCACGGGAATCCGCGTATGCGTGAGAATCTCCAGCGCCGCTTCACCCGACTGCGCTGTATGAACGACATAGCCCATATCCTCGATCAATGCGCCGAGCACTGTCAGGATGCCTGCCTCATCGTCCACAAGCAGCACTTCATGCTTCATCTCGGGCAACTCGGTCGGAACACCGCCGTGACGGGAAGCTTTGGTAGAATCTGTCATGACTGTTGTCATATGCGTCCTTGAACAACTGCAATATGGTCAGGCCTGCTGCATCGAGCCGCGCAACACGCTAAGAACCGGATGTTTCATCTTCTGCGGCTTGCTGCCGGTCGGAAGTCCCTGTCGCAACCGCACCTGAAGACGAAGGAAAACGCAGTGTGAAACGGGCACCGCTCCCCGGCGCATTTTCCGCATGAATGCTGCCGCCGAAGTCCCGGATCAACCCGTAACTGATGGAAAGGCCGAGTCCCGTGCCCTTGCCCACCTTCTTTGTGGTAAAGAACGGCTCAAAGATCTTGTTCTGCAATGATTTGGGAATGCCGATACCCGTATCCTCGATAACCACTTCCACCTCCCTGCCCTTGTTCAGGGTAGTCAGGGTAATCCTTCGCGGAGCATCGGGCGTTGCGGTGCTACGTTCTTCAATGGCATCCCGCGCATTGAGCAGCAGGTTCATGAAAACCTGCTCAAGCCGGTTGGGCATGGCGAGAATGAGGGGAACGTGCTCGTCAAGCTGCCACGCCACATCTATTTCGCGTGAAGAGAGCTGACGGAAGAAGAATTCGAAAGAGGCACGCAGAACCGTGTTGATATTCACGAGCTCCAGTGTGAGGTCTGATTGACGGCCGAACTCCCGCATATGGTTGATGATCTGGCTCGCGCGGTCCACATGGGCATCCACCTCCGTGGCCATGGTCCGCAGCACATCAGGCGCTATTTCTTCCTCTCTGCGCAGCTTGCGCATGATGAAGCTGCTGGCTGTCTTGATCACCGTAAGCGGCTGGTTCAACTCGTGCGCAACGCCTGTGGCCATTTCGCCCAGAGTAGCCATTTTGCCGGCCTGAATGAGCTTGCGCTCCGTTTCCAGACGCTCGGTGATATCGTTCGTGGTCACCAGCAAAATCTGTCGTTCATGGTATTCTGCCGGGGAGAGCATGATATCCACATAGAAGGGGCTACCATCTTTGCGGAAGTTGCGGGCCCTGTTCAGCACGGTGAAGGCACGCAACTGCGAGGCATACCTGTCCTGCTCTTCGGATGAGAAGAAGGAAAGGAAGGATTCTCCCCGCACACGGACCCGCTCCACACCATACACCAGCTCGGCCGTGGTGTTACAGTCTATGATCTCCAGTGTCTGCGCATCGAGCACGAAAACGGAGTTGGGAATGTTGTCAAAAATGGCGTGATACTTCTGTTCTGACATGCGCAGGCGCTCTTCCACGGAGCGGCGGGCAGAAATGTCCACGCTCATCTCCATGGCGGCGACCACGTTGCCAGCCTCATCGAGCACCGGGGAGGTGTGCACAAGCCAATAGGCACGTGTGCCGTCAGGGTTTACCCTGCTCTCTTCCGAACAATGGGCAAGCCCGGTGGCAAAGGTCTTTTCCACCGGACAGTTGGGGCATTTATCCGTTCGCCCCTTGTAGGCTTCATAACAGTGTATGCCGGAGGCAGGATTGAACCTGTCTGCGAACTCCCTGTTATATTGCAGAAGCTTGTAATCCCTGTCCTGCACGGTAATGCTGCAGGGCACCTGCTCGAAGAGGTGCTGGTATTCCTTGCGTTGGCGTTCCAGTGCCTCCCGTTTCTCTGCCACTTCCTTCTGCATACGGCCGAGAGCAGAGGCCAATTCGCCGATCTCGCCCACCCCTTCGAAGTGCTCAAAATCAACCTTCTCGCCCTTGCCTATCCTTCTGGCTGACTCGATAAGCCGGGCAACAGGATGGGTGATGAACCGCCGCAGCAAAATCACGATAAGTGTGGAAGCCCCCAGAAACACCCCTGCGGTGAGCATGAGTATGCGGTTCTGGAAAATGAGAATGTCCTGCTCGGCGGAATCAGCCCTGAGCACCACATCAAGCGCCCCCAGAACCATCTTGTCCGGCTCGTGGGCATGGCAGACATCTTCTGCACACCCTTTTTCGTTCATGATGGGCATAAGGCTCCCGAGACGCGGCCGCCCCTGACCATCATCAAACATGCGGATACGCTCTTCCACCGTCAGGCTCGTCTTCGGGGTATCCGTCATGTGGCAGGCATGGCAGGCCGTGTTCCGAATATCCGTCCTTGTATCCACTTCTTCAGGGTGGTTGGAGAACTTGATCTCGCCGGCCTTGTTGTAGATGCGGATGGACACGATATCCGGGTGCTTGGCAACGTCACTGATGATCTGGTCCAGTTCATGCCGGGCATTTCCCATCATGGCGTAGCGCGTACCAAGCAGAATGGTCTGCCCAAGACGGTCTGCCCCGGCAATGAGCTCCCGCGCCGCATGCGAATGCTGGTAGCGTATGCTCAGCCATGCATGCAGCCCCAGACACACGAACAATGTAATGCCCGTAATGACCAGAATTCGAACAGCAAGTGAAGCGCGCAGAAACCGAAGATACCCGGACACGGCAACCCTCCCGCCCTTTGGCACGGAGTCCTGCGGTTAACGCAGGCACCATGCAACAGCAATCTTACCCGGCACACTCAGTTGATCACAAAAAGTCCTCAAGCCCGGTCAGGGTCACATCTGCCAGCGAACACTTGGCCGAAACGGGAATTTCACGTTTGAATTCAGGGTGCTCGGTAATGGTACGCACGCAGTAATCACCGAACTTCACGCCCTTTTCCGCATAGTTGACCAGCTCGCCGAACCGGAAGTTGTCCAAATGGGAATACATGGCAAGGCTTGCTTCCTTCCAGAGCAGCCTCGTAAGACACCCCGGCGCATGGGAACAGGTAACGGCATCCTTGCCGCACCCCACGAGGTCCGTGCCGCCCTCAAGCAGGCGAACCACCTCGCCCACGGTAATGGAAGAAGGGTCCACGGCCAGCATATGCCCTCCGTTGGGTCCCCGCCGCGTGGTCAGATATCCCCCGTTCTTGAGCTGGCGGGCAATCTTCTCAAGATATTTTTGGGAAATCCCCAGCCGTTTCGCAGAATCCCGCATAAGCACCGGCTCGTCACGCCCGTGTACGGCAATATCGAGCAACAGTCTGGTTCCGTACCGGCTATTCGTCAGTAGCCTCATAATCGCACGCCTCCCTGGTATGCACATCTCCGCGTTTGCCAACCTATCTGACAGACAAGCACTGCCGCAGGGGCCACCCACCCTGTCAGGAAGCGCTTACTGACTAAAAAACAACCACTACTGCAAGCATACCCTACCTGAGAAGTAGGTACAATGAAAAAGTAAACCGAACGGTTACGGTAGACTTTTATGATTTCGTGAATGGGTTCCGGCCACTAGGTACTACCGGCAATGCCGCAGAGACTGCATTGCGCAAGCTGTGGCAGGCACAGAAAAAGTTCGGTTCTTTGTATCATGGTCCGGAAAAACGCACAGATACCAAAGGCCAATGCGTATGGACCAAGCACGATATATTAGCAGGATGATAATTTGCGGGCACAAAAGGAGGAGGATTGCAAATGCACAGGCGTGTGCTACTGTGCACAATGCGAATAAACCCTGTTGGGAGGTGACCATGAAAAATTCACTATCGTTACAAGGCCCGTGCAACGGATGTGCTTTTCATCAAAAATCATGCAGACATGAAAGCAAAAGCATGTCGTCGGCATTTTGCAGGGAATTTATCCCCATGTGCCTTACCTGCCAGTATCCCAGCCATTTTTGCGCAACCTGCTCCATCAGACGCTTCAGCAGCCTGAAGCCATTGCCACGCGAACTACCACCGCAGCCGGAACATGCGTATGCCTGCCGCTGGTAGTCGGACCAGCCACAAAAGGAAAGTGCCGCCTCCGGTAAACCGGAAGCGGCACTTTTCCGTGACGTGCAATGGAAGTTAACAGGCCAGCAGCCCCTCGAGATCCTGTTGGATGCTCTTTATGAACTGACTCGCCTGCTGCCGGCGCTCATCAGTCAGTTCTGCCCACCGCTGTGCCTTGTTCATGGTACACTGTTCATCAGATTCGACGTCAATGTACACCATGTCGTTCTCACCAACTTCCACTTCGATACGCTCTCCGTTCGGTTTGGTAAGCACGACTTCCACCCTGCCCAAAGAAGTAGACTTGCCCATCAGTCATCTCCTTACAGGTAGAAGGTTTAACGGAAAAACCCGAAATCCATGCGGACAGTACCACAGGAAAAAAAAGCCGCAAGCCCGCAGCAGCAAGGCCCACACGCCTTGTGAAGATGCGCACTAAACGGTAATTTCAGTACTTTTTTCCGTTTTCTCTGTTTCCCCTACGAAAACTTGACCTTTCTAGTCCAAAATCAATCTTTTGTGAAAGTTTTTTTTTGGCTCTTTTTACTGTTTGCCCAAACAACCATATCATTTCATTTGAAAAAAGGCCGCCCTTGCGGGACGGCCTTTGGGTCAATCAGCTTTTGCGAAGGTAATCAGGCATTGTTTTCATCACTTTCCTTGCCGCTATCTGCGCCGTTATTTTTTGCCTTGGCAAAGTCTCGCAGTCCTTCTGCAAGGCCACGAAGTTTTTCATCAACAAGGGCATTGATGCTTCCTTCAGGGTATTGGCCTTCCGCATTACGCTCACCTGCTGCGTGCCCGGTGAGTATCTCAATGCCTTCATTGATGTGCGCCACGGACCAGATGTGGAACGTGCCGTTTTTCACGGCCTCTACCACCTCTTCCTTGAGCATCAGGTCCTTCACGTTTGCCTGAGGAATCATGACGCCCTGTTCTCCGGTAAGTCCGCGGTTTTTGCAAACCTTGTAGAAGCCTTCTATCTTCTCGTTCACGCCGCCTATGGGCTGCACCTCTCCCTTCTGGTTAACGGACCCGGTCACGGCAATGCCCTGATGAATCGGCACGCCTGAAAGGCTGGAGAGCAAGGCATACAACTCGGTCGAGGAAGCCGAATCGCCGTCGATGCCGCCGTAGGACTGCTCGAAGGCAATGGATGCCGCAAGGGTGAGCGGCTTGTCCTGAGCGAAGTTCCTGCGCAGGTAGCCGCTGAGAATGAGCATGCCCTTGTTGTGCGTTGAGCCGGAAAGATCGGCCTCGCGCTCAATATTGATGATGCCTTCCTTGCCTATGGAGGTGATGCAGGTAATACGGGCAGGTTTGCCGAACGCGTAGTCACCGAGAGAGTACACGGCCAGACCGTTTATTTGCCCGGCCACGGCTCCTTCGGTATCAATGAACACGCTGCCGCGGTCTATCATCTCCTGCAGGCGGTCTTCCATCTGATTGGTGCGGTGAATGCGGGCCTCGTTGGCCTTGCATATGTGTTCACCGCGCACCACGGTTTCACCCGCCTCACGGGCAATGAAATTGGCCTCTTCCATTATGTCGCTGAGAATGGGAAACGCCGTGGATATACGTTCCTGCCTGCCGGATATACGCACCCCGTGTTCAAGAAGCGAGGCAACGGCATCGGCATGGAAGGGCATAAGCTCCCTGTCGTTCACAAAGGTCCTGATCAGGCGGCTGATTTCCTGCACCGCCCTGTCGTCCCTCGGCATGGACGTTTCAAAGTCTGCCCGCACCTTGAAGATTTTGTCCACGTCTTCATCATAGTTGCGCAACATGTGGTACAGATGCGGAGTGGCTATGACAACAACCTTCACCTCCATGGAAATGGATTCCGGCTTCAGCGATGTAGTGGCCATAAGGTAATAGGGGTCGAAGGTCTGAATCTCAATTTCAGAGGTCTTCAAGGCCCGCTTGAGGGTCTGCCACACGCCGGGTTCCACAATGGCATCCATAAGGTTGACCACAAGATAGCCACCATTGGCCCGGATGAACGAACCGCCGTTGATCTTCTTGTAGTCGGTGCGCCACAGGCCGTTACGGTCCATCACTCTTTCAACGCTGCCAAAAAGATTGCGGTAGGTGGGGTGCGATTCCACGATGACGGGCGGCCCTTCCCTCTCGCTGTTGTCCACAAGCAGGTTCACACCGTAGGGATGCAACACGGATTCGGCTGATGCACCGGGAAAGCTCATCCCCATGGGCCCCTGCTGGGGCTGTCCGATGGACTTGATCGCATCAAGGTTCTCGGCCATGTCGTCGAGCATTGCCTCCACATGCTTTTTCACCTTTTCCGCGTCCCGCCACCCGTTGAGAAGCGGTTCGGCAAGCTCGCGGGCAATATTCATGAACATGAGCTTGTCCACTTCCTCGCTGCGATGCTTCACCTCTTTCTGCAGCGTGCGCACTTCAAGGAAAATGGCGTCTATGTCTTCCTTGAGTTCCTTGTACTTGCCGCGCAGCTGTTCAAATTCCTCACGCGGGAAACGGCCCTTTTCCATCATTTCTTCAAGCTTGAGCAGATGGACCGGTTCTCCGTCGATGACAGGCACGATATCCGGGCGCTGTATCTGCCCCATCTGCATGTTCACCATGACAAAGCCGGCATCCTTGACGCGCTCTTCAAGGCCTTTGAAGAACTCGCGCGTTTTCTTGTCGTGCTCTTCAATGATGGCGTTCTTGCTGTTGATATATTCCTGACTCTCGAACAGCTGGGGCACTTCGCGCTTGATGCCTTCAAGGAACTTGTCCACGGCAGTCTTGAACTTCACGCCGTTTCCGGCCACAAAACGCAGCAACACCGGCTCTTCGGGGGTTTTGAAGTTATTGACGTAGCACACGTCGTCCTGCGTCTCGAGCTTGCGGGTGGAATTTTCCAGCAGGCGCTTCACCACGGCCATTTTGCCAAGGTTCACGGAGCCGGTAACGAATATATTGTAGCCTTTGGCATCCATGCCCATACCGAACTTGAATGCTTCAACGCCTCTGTCCTGACCGATTATCTCTTCCTGCGGCTCCAGTTCATCCGTAGTGGTGAAAGGCAGAGTCGCGGGATCAAGCTTCCATCGCAGGTCTTCCAAGGCAACTTTCGCTCTGTCTCTGATGGCAGTCATAGTAACCTCCTGGCAGGCTTAGGATCGGTGCTTCAGCAAGATAGGTACACGGCGCGCCTGCGGCTTTCTGCATTTGGGCATTATGATGCGCAGCATGGTGCCGGTAAGCTCGGCCACCACATCTTCAGAGCGCACTTTGCAGGGCAGTTTGAAACGATGTTCCATGAGGCTGCTTCTGGTTTCTCCGGCTGCCTCTTCCTGCTGGGTGCAACTGATCGAAAGCATGTCGCCGTCTATGTCTATGGCGAGATCTTCCGGTTTCACTCCGGGCAGTTGAGCCTCTACGATCACTTCATCGGGCAGGTCCTTGATGGTCAGGTCAACCTCGGCAAGAGGCTGACACAATGAGGGCAACCCGAAATCCGAACACAATCTGTCGAAAAGCCGCTCGCTGTCATTTCTGAGCCGTTGCAATTGCTGGCTTTTCCAACTCTTCAAGTTGGGCATATCCCATCCTCCTGATACGAAAGCCTGAGCTGTCGGCAATGCCCGCCGCCGGGGAGGAAAAGCGGGCAACAATGTTGGATTCTAACATCTAACCATATTTATACATTCTTTCGAGCGAATGTGAAAGCCCGGACGATATTTTTATTCGTCCTCTACCCCCTCAAGGTACAACTCCTCCTTGACCAACAGGCCACAATGCCTTACCCAGACATTTCGGCAGAGGTCGTTCGAAGTCTCCGGACTTCCGGCTCAGCCCCCCTGCTGTCACCGGCACGACCGCCGATCTGACGATTCCCAATACAACAGAGTAGTACGATTTAAGGATACGCAAAGAATGGATACTATCCCGATTTCCGTTGAAGGTTTCAAAAAGCTCGAGCGTGAACTTGATGCACTGAAGAAGGAACGCCCGGCCATTATTCAGGCTATCAAAGAAGCCCGTGAAGAAGGCGATCTTTCGGAAAATGCCGGATACGATGCCGCACGCGAACGTCAGGGTATGCTTGAAGCGCGCATCAACTACATTGAATCGCGTATGCCCAAGTTCAACGTCATCGACATTAACACGCTGAACGGCCCCAAGGCCATTTTCGGCTCTACCGTTACTGTCGAAGACCTCGAAAGCGGCGAACAGAAGACCTACACCATGCTTGGTCCGGACGAAGCTGACTTCAATAACGGCAGCATCTCCATCCTCTCTCCCGTTGCCAAAGCCATTCTCGGCAAGCAGGTGGGTGACGAGGTTGTGGTAAACGCTCCCAAGGGTCGCATTGAATACGAGATCATCACCATCGAATTCAAGGGAACCTCTCCCGCAGCATAAACGGGTCTGCCTGTACTGATCATATCCGGCCAGCCCCAAGCTGGCCGTTTTTATTTTCAACGGCATGAAAAAGGCGGCCCCATATGGGGCCGCCTTGCACAAACACCGTATTACGGCGTTTTGAACCTACGCAGAACTAATCAACGCGTTCGGTCACTTCAACCAGATGGTAGCCGAACTGGGTACGCACGGGACCGTGCACCACGCCTACGGCTTCGTTGAAACAGACATGATCGAACTCGGGAACCATCTGACCGGGACGGAACTGGCCCAGTTCACCACCACGGCGACCGGAGGGGCACTTGGAATACTGCTTTGCCACTTCTGCGAAATCTTCGCCGCCTTCGATGCGGGTCTTCAGTTCAACACAGGTAGCTTCGGAATCCACAAGAATGTGACGCGCTTTGGCTGTTGCCATTGAATGCTCCTTATAATTCAGTTTGTCCGTAAATCATGCCATGCCTTCGCTCGCGAGGCAACATTTGGCCTTCTTCCTTTTTTCGTCCTTGCTTCCTGAGCAGATGAAAGATATAGCCCCCTAATCAATTTCGTGAACCTTTAACTGTGATGTTTTCAAGGAGAACTGGATGGCCGGTTCCGACGACAGCCGCCAGATGGGCGCTGAAGAAAGTTTTGAAGCGATGCTGGATGCCTACACTGGCTCCATGGGTGAAAGCCTTAAGGTTGGGGACCGCGTGAAAGGCACGGTCATCAGCATTACCGCTGACAGCGTGTTTGTGGACACCGGCACCAAGGTAGACGGAGTTGCCGAGCGCAGCGAATTCCTTGATGATGCAGGCGAGTTGGCCGTGAAAGACGGCGACGAAGTAGAACTGTACGTCATGGCTGCCAACGCACAGGAAATCCGCCTCTCCAAGGCTCTTTCCGGCATCGGCGGCGCTGCCATTCTGGAAGATGCCTTCAAGGCGAAGCTGCCTGTCGAAGGCCGCGTTGTTGCCACCCGCAAGGGCGGTTACGACGTGGAGGTGCTCAAGCGCCGTGCCTTCTGCCCCGTCAGCCAGATCGACACCCGCTTCGTGGAAGACGCGGAAGCTTATGTCGGTCAGACCTTCCAGTTCCAGATCATCAAGTTTGAACAGAACGGCCGCAACGTTGTTGTGTCCCGCCGCGTGCTGCTTGAGCAGGAACAGGAAGCCAAGCGCGCCGAGTTCCTTGCCGAGATCAAGGAAGGTTCCGTTGTGGACGCCAAAATCGTACGCCTTGCTCCCTTCGGCGCTTTTGCCGAAATCCAGCCCGGCATCGAAGGTCTGATCCACGTTTCCGAACTCAGCTGGGCCCGTATCGGCTCTGCTGACGAAGCCGTGAGCGAAGGCGACGTAGTACGCGCCAAGGTTCTTTCCATCGAAACCGACAAGAAGGGCCAGCTGCGTATTTCCATGTCTGCCAAGCAGGTCATGGATAACCCCTGGACCCGTGTTGCGGAAGACCTCAAGGAAGGCGAAGTGCGTGAAGGCAAGGTTGTACGCCTCACCAACTTCGGTGCCTTTGTTGAAGTGCTGCCCGGCATTGACGGCCTGGTACACGTTTCCGAAATGTCCTACACCAAGCGCGTGCACAAGCCCGGTGACATGGTTGCCGCTGGCGACAAGGTCATGGTGAAGGTAAAGGGCATCGACCTTAAGGCGCAGCGCGTTTCCCTCAGCATGAAGGAAGCCGAAGGCGACCCGTGGGCAGGCGTTGAAGATCGCTTTGCCGCAGGCACCACCGTTGAGGGCAAGGTTGAATCCCGCACCGACTTCGGTCTGTTCGTGGCTCTGGCCCCCGGCATCACCGGTCTCATGCCCAAGTCCAACATGGCAAAGGCCGACAAGGCTGCCAACCTGGACAGCGTGAAGCCCGGCGACACCATGCAGGTGACCATTGCTCAGGTTCGCACTGCCGAACGCAAGATCACCCTTGCTCCCGTGGGCGTTGAGACTGAAGAAGACACCTCCTGGAAGGAATACCGCAAGCCCAAGGCTGAAAAGACCACGGTTTCCGGCGACACTTCCGCCTTCACTAATACTCTGGGCGCTGCCTTGAAGAACGCCCTGAAGAACAAGTAAGGTTCTTCTTTTCTGATTACGAAAAAGGCCGGTCGCATGACCGGCCTTTTTTATTATCTGCCTTCCACATACCATCCCGCTGGCCAATCCGCCCTGCCTATACGGTTATCCGCCCATGCGGCATTGCCTGACGAACTCGCCAAAACGTGGTGCCCCCCTGACGGCCCCACCACCCGGCACTGCCAGTTTGCACACCTTTGCTTCAAAACCAGCGTACTGAGCCATCTCATACAGGTGCAGAGGACGCTTTTTTCATTACGAGAGTTTACATTATGAAAAAACAGCCTATTATCTAGGGGTCGGAAATTCTGCCGTTGCAACCCATTTCATGCAGAATTCTCAAGGAGAACCGTAATGAACCGCCTTACTCCAAAAGTCTTTGTGACTTCCCCCCTTCTGGTGCTGATCATGGCAGCAACCGCCCTTGCGGCCAACCTGCCCGACTTCACCGCACTGGCTAAAAAAGCCGGTCCGGCCGTTGTAAACATCAGTACGGAAAAGACCGTTGAAGTTTCCAACAACAAAGGGCTGCAGGACTTCCTGCGCAACCACCCGCGTGGCACCCCCTTTGACGATTTTTTTGACCAGTTCGATCAGTTCTTCGGCAATCGCGGCGACCAGCAGCCCCGCAAGGAACGCTCGCTCGGTTCCGGTTTCATCATCTCTGCTGACGGCTACGTTGTGACCAACAACCACGTCATCGAAAATGCGGACCTCATCCGCGTGAACATCGAAACCGGCAAGACCAGTTCAGAATCGCTCATTGCCAAGGTTATCGGCACCGACCCGGAAACCGACCTTGCCCTACTCAAGGTAGATGTCAACCGCACCCTGCCCTTCATAGAGTTCGGCAATTCGGATGATCTGGAAGTGGGCGAATGGGTCATGGCCATCGGCAACCCCTTCGGCCTGGACCACACCGTTACCGCAGGCATTGTCAGCGCCAAGGGCCGCAACATCCGCTCCGGCCCGTTTGACAACTACCTGCAGACCGACGCCTCCATCAACCCCGGCAACTCCGGCGGCCCCCTGATCAACGGCGACGGCGAAGTCATCGGTATCAACACCGCCATCATTGCACGCGGACAGGGCATCGGCTTTGCCATCCCCAGCAACATGGCCAAGCGCATCATCAACCAGCTGAAGACGGAGCAGACTGTCCGCCGTGGCTGGATTGGCGTGAACATCACCAACGTTGACGAAAACACCGCCAAGGCTCTGGGGCTGAAGACCGACAAAGGCGCATTCGTGGCCGGCGTCATTCCCGGCCAGCCGGCAGACAAGGCCGGCCTGAAGTCCGGTGACGTCATTGTCGGCGTGAACGACAAGGATATTGCTTCTTCCACCGAGCTGATCAATGCCATTGCCAACCTGCCTCCCGGCGACAAGGCAAAGCTGACCATCATCCGCGAAGGCAAGCCCCGCACGCTGATGATCACCCTTGGCGAGCGCAATCGTGAAGTGGCCAAGGCCGCGCCCAGCCAGCCCGCAGCCGAGGCAACCATAGCCTCTCTCGGCATCAAGCTGCGCCCGGTAACGCCTACCGAAGCCAAGGCTCTTGGTCTTGATGCCGTGGCCGGTATTCTGGTCACCGAAGTGGACCAGACCAAGCCTGCCGCTGAAGCGGACATACGCCCCGGCGACGTGATCACTCAGGCAAACCTCAAGCCTGTAAACACGGTTGACGAGTTCCAGAAGATTCTCAAGGAAGAGGGTGAGCCTCGCGGTGCCATCATGCTGCAGATCAAGCGTCGCGGCATAGTGCAGTTCCGCCCCATTCCCATCACCCGATAACCCGCTGAAACTACACGCGGGCGTTCCGAACGGGACGCCCGCTTTTTCGTTGGCTTTCCCCCTCGCCCCTGCTACTATTCCGGCCCGCTGCAAGTGTAATCACAGCTTTCAGGAGTTTTCATGAGCTCTCTCACTCCCAGAGAAATAGTGTCCGAACTGGACAAGTATATCATCGGTCAGAAGGATGCGAAGCGCATGGTAGCAGTTGCCATGCGCAACCGCTGGAGACGCCAGCAGATCGAACCTGGTCTGCGTGACGAAATAGCCCCCAAGAACATCATCATGATGGGCCCCACCGGGGTGGGCAAAACCGAGATAGCCCGGCGGCTCGCCAAGCTTTCCGGTTCTCCGTTCATCAAGGTGGAAGCCACCAAGTTCACCGAAGTGGGCTATGTGGGCCGCGATGTGGAATCCATGGTCCGCGACCTGATGGAACTGGGCATCTCCCTTATCCGCGAAGAAGAAACCGAACGCGTGCGCACCAAGGCCGAAGCCAATGCGGAAGAAAGCCTGCTGGACCTGCTGCTGCCGGGCTCGCGCCTTTCTTCGCCCATGACATCGTTCGACGCCCCCACGCCCTCTCCCGCCCCTGCAGGCGATTCCACGCGTGACAAGATGCGCCAGATGTTCCGTCAGGGCAAACTGGACGACCGCGAAGTGGAAATGGAAGTGGAAATGCAAAGCGGGCCGCAGCTCGAAGTCATGACCATTCCGGGCATGGAAGAGATAGGCTCCCAGTTCAAGGACGTATTCAGCAAGGCTTTTCCTGCCAAACGCAAGAAGCGCCGCATGCGCGTGGGCGACGCCTTTGCCCTGCTCATAGAACAGGAGGCAGCAAGGCTCATCGATCCCGACAAGGTGGCGGAGCTAGCACGCGAACGCGTTGAGCAGACGGGCATCATCTTCATAGACGAAATAGACAAGATCGCCAGCTCTGAGCACGGCGGCAAAAGCGCCGACATATCCCGCGAAGGTGTACAGCGCGACCTGCTGCCCATAGTCGAAGGCAGTGTCGTGAACACGAAATACGGCATGGTGCGCACCGACCATATTCTCTTCATCGGTGCCGGTGCCTTTCATTATTCCAAGCCTTCGGACCTCATCCCCGAACTGCAGGGCCGCTTCCCGCTGCGTACCGAGCTTTCCGCTCTGGGCAAGGAAGAGTTTCTGCGCATTCTCAAGGAACCGCGCAACGCCCTCACCATCCAGTACAAGGCGCTTCTGGCCACGGAAGGGGTCAGCATAGACTTCACCGAAGACGGCCTTGAAGAGATTGCCGGCTTCGCCGAAATGACGAACCAGGAAACCGAGAACATCGGTGCCCGACGTCTGTATACGATCATGGAACGCATTCTTGCGGAAATATCCTTTGAAGCGCCCGACCGTTCCGGCGATTCATTGGTGATAGACCGCGCCTTTGTGCAGCAACAGCTGGCCGATGTCCGCGAAGACCGCGACCTCAGCCGCTACATCCTGTAACCCCAGACAGAAACATTCGATCCGTACGGGAGCATAGTGCATGGACCAGCATGAAAAAGACAAAATGAAGTCGCGGGTTCTTATCGAATCCCTGCCCTATATGCGCCAGTTCCACGGCGAGACCGTCGTCATCAAGTACGGCGGCCACGCAATGAAGGACGCTGAACTCGGCCGTGCCTTTGCTCTTAACATCGTACTGCTCAAGTATGTGGGCATCAATCCCGTGATCGTTCACGGCGGCGGCCCCCAGATTGGCAGAATGCTGGAAGCACTGAACATTCAGAGCCACTTCCGCGAAGGGCTGCGCGTTACCGACGATGCCACCATGGACGTGGTGGAAATGGTGCTCGTGGGCAAGGTGAACAAGGAAATCGTGAACATGCTCAACCTTGCGGGCTGCAAGGCGGTGGGGCTTTCCGGCAAGGACGGCAGGCTCATCCGTGCGCGCAAGATGGAGATGGTTATAGAAAACTTCAAGCGCACGCCGGAGATCATCGACCTCGGCAAGGTGGGTGAAGTGGTCGGGGTGGAAACCTCTCTGCTCCGCTCGCTTGAGCGTGACGGCTATGTGCCTGTCATCGCCCCCGTTGGCGTGGATGATGAAGGCGTAACCTACAACATCAACGCAGACGCCGTGGCCGGTGCCGTGGCCGGTGCCCTCAAGGCAAAGCGCCTGCTGCTGCTCACCGATGTTGCCGGAATTCTGGACAAGAACAAGGAGCTGCTCTCTTCGCTCACAGTGCGCCAGATTCACGGACTCTTTGAACAGGGAGTGTTGCAGGGCGGCATGATACCCAAGGTCAAATGCTGCCTCGAAGCCCTTGAAGAAGGCGTGGAAAAGGCCATGATCATCGATGGCCGGGTCGAAAACTCCGTTCTCCTCGAACTCTTCACCGACAAGGGTATCGGCACGCAGATCACACAGGACGCGTAGCCACCCTTTTTCCGCATCACATAAGAAAGCCCCTGCCGCGGTATGCAGCAGGGGCTTTTCCATTTCTCCGGGAAGTAAATATCATACTCACTATCGGAACTTCGATTATACTACATAGTAATCAGAACTACTGTATTCAGTTCGGGAGGCTACCGTGAGCATTCGATTCCGATTGATTCTTCCTGTGTGCGTGCTGTTTCTCATCATCGTCGTCATGTTCGGCGGTACAGTCTATGTGACAAACGATCAGGCCAAAGACGGGCTTGCCATCAATCTTGGCGGCAGACAGCGCATGCTGACCCAGAAGATTGCCAAGGAAACGCTGAGCTTCATGGCTGCCAAGGAAACTGCGGACAAGGCCGCTGCGGAAAAGCAGGTGCGCTCTTCCATGCAGATATTTGAAGTTTCACTTGAAGCCCTTGCAAACGGTGGCAGTGCCCCCCTCACACTCGACATGGCAGGCCCGAAAGGCGTGCTCCCCCCTCCCTCGCCTGACGTGCACCAGCAGCTTTTGACCGGCAAGGAGCTGTGGGCCGAATACAAGGGCATGATAGAGGCGGCACTGAATAACGACACCATGATTGCCCGCCAGATTCCTGCCGCCAGCGTAAAGGTACTGGCCGCCATGAACAAGGCAGTGGTCATGCTGCAGGCAAAGGCAGAGGCAAACATACGCACCCTGCTCATTATTCAGGCAAGCTGTCTCGGCCTTGCCATTCTTGCCGCCATTGCCATTCTGTTCATTCTCAAAAGCCACATTCTCCGCCCGCTTGCCAAGTGCCTGCACGCCGCCAAAGAAGTGGCAGAAGGCAATCTGGATACGCATATCCATGTACCGGGTAATGACGAACTCGGCACACTGGGTCAGGCCCTGCAGACCATGATTGACCAGACTGGCCGGGTTGTAGCCAGCGTGCAAACCAGTTCCCTGAGTCTGAATACGAGCATGCACGAGCTTTCCAGATCAAGTCAGACCCTCTCGGAAGGTGCCACGCAACAGGCAGCCGCTGTTGAGGAAATTTCGGCTTCAGTCGAAGAGATGACAGCCAACATCAGACAGAATGCCGAAAACACCCGCAAGACCGAGCATATGGCATTGCAGGCAGCCAAGGACGCAGAAGAAGGCGGCGAGGCGGTCAACAAGACCGAATCCGCCATGAAGACCATTTCCGAAAAGATCGTGATTGTTGAAGAGATCGCCCGCCAAACCAACCTGCTGGCGCTGAACGCCGCCATTGAAGCCGCCCGGGCGGGAGAACACGGCAAAGGCTTTGCTGTTGTGGCATCGGAAGTGCGCAAGCTTGCCGAACGATCCGGCGCGGCGGCATCCGAAATCAGCTCCCTTTCCATAACCAGCGTGAAGATAGCGCAGGAAGCCGGGGCAAAGCTGCGGGCGGTGGTGCCCAGCATACGGGAAACCGCAGGACTCGTGCAGGAAATTACCGCAGCCAACAACGAACAATATGCCGGTGCGGAACAGGTAAACAAGGCCATTCAGCAGCTTGATTCCGTCGTGCAAAGCAACGCCTCCGCCTCGGAAGAGCTTGCAGCTTCCTCCGTGCAACTCTCCGATCAGGCCCAGAACCTCATGGATGCCATCGGGTTCTTCTCACTCGAGCAATCCGCTCCCAGAACCGCCGTCGCTCATCGCCAGTCCCCGCCAGCTCTTGCCGCAGCAGAGCAAGATGACGACATAAGCGAAAACCTGATGCTGGAAGCTGCCGATGAGGCATAGGTATTTTATGAGTAGGGGTAACGTGGGGAACTTGACTTTGCGCCCTCCCCACCTACCATTTTTACAGGAACCATGCCGTATGGCGATTCCAAGGAGGGTATGATCATGAAAGGCGCAACGTGCTACACATGGCCCGCAACCGTTGAAGATACCATGCTGTGCGTGACCTATGCAGAAGCCAACATGGACTGCCCCTGCGCCGAATGGGGAGCCTGCAAGACATCGTGTGCCATTTGCAACCGCCCGAGGACCATTGCAGACACCCTGTCGTGCATCCCGTATGCGGAAGCCGGTGTCGAATGCCCGTGCTCCGATGAGGACTCAGATACCTCCACTACGCAGTAACACCTGCCACCAATCTGCATTTTCCCTCGTACCGCGCAGATGCAAAACGAATCGGGAGCATCCAGTTATGGGTGCTCCCGATATGTATTTAAGAAAATGGCAGCCGCCTACTTCTGGTACTGCTTCTTCCATTCATCCAGAAACAGTACTGCAGTTTCCACGGATGAAAGCTGTCCATTCTGCTGGCGGATGGCCCAGACAATGTCCTGAAATGCCGCATCGGCAGGAATGCCCAGCCGTTGCATGAGGGCAGCAAGCTCTTCCCGCAACTCCGCAGGGATATCCGCAGGAAGGGTTGCAGATTCCTTGCGCGGTGCAGGCCAACCTTCACGACGCGAGGCAATGAATTCCGTCAGCGTGCGCATGCGGGCGGCATAGGTGTGGTCGCGCAGCACGCGGGCCTGAGCCTTTTCCGCCACGGCAACCCGGGCAGATTCATCGCCGAGATAGGTCTGGATCTTTTCGAGCAGTTCTTCCATGGAACCGAAAGTGACAAGCTCATCCGCATCAAACAGATCACCCATGAGCGTGCGCCTGTCCACAAGCTGAAAGGCTCCGCAGGCGGCAAGCTCGAAGGTGCGCGGGTTGACGAAGTCTCCGCCGCTCACGAGCTCTCTGGCATCCACGCTGGAGTGCAGGTTCAAGTTGATTCTGGTGGCGTTGTAAATCTTCACGCAGTCTTCGGAGGAAATACGCGCGCCCTTCATCTGCACATGGCGCTCAAGCAGTGGTTCGCCGTCCCATTCCGTTCCCCATATCTTGAAATCAAGATGCGTGAGTTGCCTGAAGGCAATGCGGCGGTTCGGATACCCAGCCCCGAGGAAGGAGACATCCGAGCCATATTTGCGCTGTTCCGCCTGACTCAGTTCCAGCTTCTTGTGCATGGAAGGCAGTGCCGCCATGGGCAGATACAGCGCATTCTCCACATCTATGTCGCGCAATTCGCTGAGGAACGGCTCATGCTGAATGACCGCGAAAAAATCGTAGAATGGGGCAAAACTGCGCCAGTAGGTAAAGAGCCGGTAGTCTTCCACAAACCACATGGCCGTGGCCACCCCGTCTTTACGCAGACGCTTCAGGGCCTGCCGGTTCAGCGGAGCCTGTGCAAGACAGAGCACCAGATCGGGCTCAAAGGTTTCCACTTTGGCGAGCACGGCCTGCGAGACAACCTGCAGAAAACTGTTTTCCAGATATTCAAGCCTGTCCGTGGTGACCCGCAGGTCCTTCAATGCCGAAAAGGCGGAATGGAACGAGGGGGCTTCAAAAACCTCCACCGTGTGTCCCAACTCCTTCAGGCCCTCCACGCAAAACCGCCCCACAGGCAGAGAACCGCCATACAGGGGAAGCACGACCAGAACTCGCAGAGAATGTGCCAAGGCTGTCATTACGCTATCCTTTTTCTATAAATCACCGGCAAGCCCGGCGTTGTCTTGCGGAAGCATCCAGTCGGATTCCTGATACAGCGAAGCCGCCTGCGCGTTGTCGCCTATGGGAGCCAGCTCCATAAGCCCGAAGCGTTCGGCCACAAGGCCACGCTGGTCCTTGCGCTGAGGCGAGGCATCGTCCTGCCCGAATACGGGCATATACGTCACGCCCACAGCGTCCAGCATGCTCACCAGCCCTATCACATTGGCAGGATAATCGTCATCGAACTTGCCCGCCAGAATCCTCAGAAATTTCGGATCGGCAAACACATTCAGACATTGCGTGTTAATAGGACAGGGGCGCGATTCGAGACAGGGAGAACACGGCAGCACGGCCTGCCAGACACGGTGCCCAAGGCCATAGGGGCCGGTTTCATGCGACCATGCCGAAGAAAGAAAAAATGCCTGCACAGGGGTGCCCAGATGCGCCGCAAGGTGCATGGTGCCGGTATCAGGCGTGAGCACCACATCCAGTGCGCCCACGCAGTCCAGCAACCCGGCAAAGTCTGTGCGGCCCACAAGGTTCTCAGTACGTTGCAGCAAAGGACCATCGAACTTGCGCATAAGCTGGCTGCCCAGCTGGGCCTCGGCCTTTGTTCCCAGCAGAGTTACCTTGGGGCCTCCGTGAGCCTCGAAAACAGACTGCACGCAGTCCGCAAGCATGTTCACGGGCAGGGAACGGCGCGAATTGCGACCCGCAAGCACCACGCCGATGCCGCCCCCCTTGCGCATGGCAATGGGGTTCACCGCCTCAGGCACAATGGGGTCCGGAGCCAGCAAGCCCCAAAAATCCATGAGGTTCAGCGGGCTGGTGCGCCGGTTGCGCGTCCAGCGAAAGGCAAGACGCATCCAGTGGTCTTTCAGCGGCTGGCCGCCTTCAGTCCGGTATCCATGCACAATGGCCGGATCAAAAAGCGTGGCCATGGCAAAGTTCAGACCGGAAAAGTTGAGGTTGAACACCCCGTCGAACTTCTCGGACTGCATTGCCGCAAACAACGGCAGGTTGGCAGCGAGCACCTCTTCCGCCGTTGTTGTTCCATGCGCCTGAATACCGTGCACCGTCACATCAGGATACACGATGGAGGCAAGAGAACTGAGTGAGCGGTCTATGCACAGGTGAACTTCGTTACCGCCCTGCTGCAGCGACAGAACAAGCCGCTTCGTCTGCAGCAGATCACCGAACCGTGCCAGCTGAATAACCAGATATTTCGCCATATTCATTCCATATCGTTATTCCGGTCATGCACGGCCGGAGTCCGCAACCTTCATCCATACACCACAGAGCGGTGCTCTGCCCCCTCGCCGCCCGAAGGCCGCTTACGCAAAGGAAAAGAGCAAAAAAGTGCCCTATTTCCCCGACATCATTACCGGATCAGGCCACATACGGCAAGGGCGGCCCACGGACGAAGCGCCACTTCTTCCCGCGCAAGTCCGAAACATCTTCAAATTCATGTTTTACTTTACGGTTACGGCTCTGTATAAAGCCCCATGCGGTATTATCCAACCTTTCTAGACATGCGCGGCAAACGGTGCCTCATCGTGGGTATCGGCGACGTGGGACGCCGCAAACTCGCGTCGTTGCTTGCTGCAAATCCTGAAGAGGTTCTGGTGCTGGACACCTTCCGCCTTGACGGAAGTACCGATCAGGAACTGCAAGACCTTCTTTCTCACCCTGCCGTCATCTATCAGGACCGGCCCTTTGCCGCCTCCGACGTACAGGGACGGGCACTGGTCTTTGCCTGCACGGGCAGCCGCACCGTCAATGAATCCGTTGCCCTTGCCTGCCAGCACCATTCCGTGTTGTGCAATGTCATAGATGCTCCTGAAGAAGGCGACTTCATCGTACCTGCCCATTTCGAGGCGGGTGAGCTTATCGTGGCACTGAGCACCGGCGGCAACAGCCCTGCGCTGGCCCGCCGCATACGCATGGAACTGCAGGAATTCGTGGGCAACCGCTTTTCCGGCATGGTTGTGCTCATGGGCCGTCTTCGTCCGCTTGTTCTTGCGCGCGGCGAAGAGACAGGGCACAATACCAAGCTGTTTCGAACCATCGCAGGTTCCGGCCTTATGGACGCTTTGCAGGACAAAGACAGGGCCGGTGCCGAAACAATACTGACAGAACTGTTACCGCAAGAACTGCACCCCCACATAGGAGAGTTGCTGCATGAACTTGTCTGAGCTGTTCTCCCTGCTCATCATCGTCCTGTATGCCCTCGGCACCCTGCTTATCATCGCCGGAACAGTGCTGAGGAAGGATAAACTCAAAAAGCTGTCCAACTGGTCGGCCATTGCGGGCTTTGCCCTGCACAGCGGCATGCTGCTGTTTGCCATGATGGGCAGCGAATTCGATCTTTCAAAGGGATACTACATCCAGTTCCTTTCATGGAGCCTGCTGTTCATCTACTTCTTCCTGTGGTGGCGCATGCGCCTTTCGTTCCTCGGCCTCACGGCATCGCCGCTGGCCATGCTTCTGTTCATAGGCTCCTTCACCCTCACCACCGTGCAGGGCAAGCTGCCTGAAGAATGGACCGGCATGTTCTTCGGCCTGCATATAGGCACCCTGTTCCTCAGCTTCGGCCTGCTGGCCATGGCCTTTGGCGCGGGGCTTATCTTCATCCGCCTGGAGCGCAAGATAAAAACCAAGGAACAGCTCACGGAATTCGACAAGGACATGCCCGCGCTGGCCACCTTTGACCGCGTGAACCACGTTGCCGTCATGGCCGGTTTCCCCTTATACACCATCGGCATGGCCTCCGGCTTCATCTGGGCCCGCCTTGCATGGGGACGCCTGCTTTCGGCCGACCCCAAGGAAATAGTCTCCATTTTCGTCTGGTTTGTCTTTGCATGGCTGTTCCATCAGCGTCTTGCCGCCGGCTGGCGCGGACGCAAGGCAGCCAAGGCCGTTATCTGGCTGTTTGCCATCAGCGTTTTTTCTCTTATCGGGATCAACGTCTTTATGCCTACCCACCACAGCTTCATTCAGTAGTAGTTCATCATGGATCGCGACATCTATCTCATCGGCCTCAATCACAAGACTGCCACAGTTGAAGTGCGCGAAAAGTTCGCACTAACCGATTGCAAACATCTGGAACCGGGCGTTGTTCCCGTTGAAGGGTGCATCAAGGAAGCCATGGTCCTTTCCACCTGCAACCGCGTGGAAATCATCGTGGTGGGAGAAGGCGACGGCGTCATCAACCACGTCATCAAGTGCTGGGCAGACGCCCGCGGACAACGCGTGGACGACCTTGAACCATACGTCTACAAGCACAAGGGTCTGGACGCGGTGCAGCACCTCTTCACCGTGGCATCCAGCCTGGACTCTCTCGTGGTGGGCGAACCTCAGATTCTGGGGCAGCTCAAGACTGCATACCACGAGGCTGTGGACCGCAACGCCACCCGTGTCATCCTGAACAGGCTGCTGCACAAGGCGTTTTCGGTTGCCAAACGGGTGCGCACCGAAACCGGTGTGGCCTCCAGCGCTGTTTCCATTTCCTATGCTGCCGTTGAACTGGCAAAGCGCATCTTCGGCGACATGAGCGAATATACCGCCATGCTCATCGGTGCCGGGGAAATGGCAGAACTTGCTGCCACGCACCTGCTGAACAACGGCATACGAAAAATCTACGTCGCCAACCGCACCTTCGAGCGCGGACAGCTGCTTGCCGAGCAGTTCAACGGCGAAGCCATTGCCTTTTCCGACCTGTTCACCCAGCTGGAAAAGGTGGATATCATCATCTCGTCCACGGGTGCGCATGAGGCCATCATCCGCGCCAAGGACATCCGCAGCGTTCTGAAAAAACGCAAGAACCGTCCCATGTTCTTCATCGATATCGCCGTGCCGCGAGACATAGACCCGGACGTGAACGCGCTGGACAACGTCTATCTCTACGACATCGACGACCTGAAGGAAGTGGTTGAAGAAAACCTCGCCCAGCGGCAGGAAGAGGCCCAGAAGGCCCGCGCCATTGTGGAAAGCGAAACCCAGACTTTCAGCAAATGGCTGAGATCTCTGGAACTGCAGCCCACCATCGTGGACCTTGTGAACCGCTCAGAGTCCATTGTCGAAGAAGAACTCATCAAGTGTATGAAGCGCCTTGAAGGCGCCAACGGTGAGACGGAAAAGATTCTGCGCTGCGCCATGATAGCCGTGGCCAAGAAAATGAACCATGAGCCCATATCCTTCCTTAAGCGCAGGCACGAGGAAGAAGAGGCCGGGGACCGCTATATCGACATTACGCGGCGCATGTTCAATCTGGATAACGAATCAGTACAGGGCCTTGCTCACGGGCATCGCCGCAAAAAGAACTGAGCATCCTCCTCGTCCGGTACCATCCAGCATCATCACGCGCACTGAAATTCGGAGATAACGCATGCGACTGTACGTTTTTGAAGACCTGACCGCGGAAGACTTGAAAAAGGTGAAGGACCATCTGGATGCCATGGAACTTTCCGGCAGTATGCCCGGCATATACTGGCTCCCCCTGCCCAAGGCCATGCTCAGCGATGTGCAGCTTGAGCACACGGACTGCGCTCCGCATTGCATGGCACTGGAAATCGTGGGCGAGTCCCTGCGCCTTGAACTGCTGGTGCGGGCCCGCAACAAACTGCGCTGCGAGTGTGTTGCCTATCCTTCGCCGGAGCTGCGCGCACATATGCTCCAGTACATGGACGACATGCTCATGGACCTTGGCATCTACGTGTAACACACGCCCTCTTCCGGAAGAACCTGCCAGCAGGACGCATCCGGAAACAACGCGCCTCTGACGATAACGTTTCCGCAGCCCCTTCCGTGTGTGCACACCAGAAGGGGCTTGCTTTCTCCGGCCACAGCACACCCGACCACAGCAGGCCACAGCAGGTAACGCTGCAAATACGGACACAACGTGACGGAAAACAGCATGCACACACAATCGCCCGCCCCGCTCCCCGCCGCATTGCGTGACCTGACACCCGCTCAGGCCCGTCTTTGCCTGCAGGTTGAACAATTCATCCGCGAGGGCATGGG
This sequence comes from Halodesulfovibrio sp., assembly GCA_047972125.1. GTDB lineage: Bacteria > Desulfobacterota > Desulfovibrionia > Desulfovibrionales > Desulfovibrionaceae > Halodesulfovibrio. The sequence continues at coordinate 9,988 of JBKEAK010000247.1, read as the reverse complement.
GCTTTCCACAGAAGCGCTCACAGGCGCGGGCCTGCTTGTCGCCTGCTCGGGCGGGTGCGATTCCACCGCCCTGCTCATCGTCCTTCGCTGCCTGCAGGAACGCCTTGGCTGCCGCCTTGCCGTTGCTCATCTTGATCACCGCCTGCGGCCGGAATCATCCGACGAGGCCGCCATTGTGCAACAGCGTTGTTCTGCCATGGGCATACCCTGCAAGCTCGGCTCAGAAGATGTTGCCGCCCTCGCGCAGGAAGCCGGAACCGGCATTGAAGAAGCCGCCCGCAATGCCCGATATGCTTTTCTGGAAAAAGCCCGTGCTGAACTTGGCTGCGATTACATTGCCACGGCCCACCATCTCAACGATCTTGCGGAAGACATGCTCATGCGGCTCATGCGCGGAACAGGATGGCCTGCGCTGGGCGGAATGGAGGCAACCTGCACAGCTCGCCGCCTCATCCGCCCCCTGCTTGTGACAGAAAGGAACAAGCTGGAAGCCTTTCTTGAAGAGTCCGGCATAGCGTGGTGCGAAGACAGTTCGAACAGCGACCCCGCCTATCTGCGCAACAGGGTCAGGGCCGAATTTCTGCCGCTTTTCATGCGGGAAAACCCCGCGTTTCTCTCTTCCGTTGCCGGACTGTGGCGACTCGCCCGGACGGATGCGGAACACTGGCAGCAGGAAGAGGACAACATCCTTGCATTGCTTGATAAAACGACTTTTACTCAAAATTCTCTATAAGCTTGTCCGGAATATACCGCCGGTTCACACACTGTTTGCTCAACCGGCGACAGTGCTGAAAGTGCTGCCCCGGCTCCCATGTTGCTCACCCGATCTGCACTATCCTCTGCTGATAAAGCACTGCGATTGCGGGTGTATAAACGATGTCTAGAAAAGCTCGGCACCGGCCAGGCCCTTCTGGAAGGGCTGGAGAGGCTGGATGACGTATGGCTGCGTAATGAAGGCGGCAAAACCATACAATTTCCCGGTGGCAAAACCGCAACGATCACGGGTGGAAATATTCTGTTTTCACGCGGATAATCAGGATTTTCCACACCCTGCCGTTGACAGTAAGACTTGCTTCACGCTAAGAGCATGTGAAATATATGACAAGGAGGAATGAGGTGAATATTCTCACTTTCGGACCTAACGGCAGCGGCAAGGGCACCCAGGGTGCTCTGGTGAAGAAAAAATACGACCTTGACCACATCGAATCCGGTGCAATCTTCCGCCAGCACATCGGCGGCGGTACCGAACTCGGCAAGAAGGCCAAGGAATACATTGACCGCGGCGACCTCGTACCCGACGACATCACCATCCCCATGGTTCTGGAAACCCTGAAGGGTGCTGGCCCCAACGGCTGGCTGCTCGACGGTTTCCCCCGCAACATGGTTCAGGCCGAGAAGCTGTACGACGCTCTGCGCGCCGAAGGCATCAAGCTGGATTACGTCATCGAAATCCTCCTGCCCCGCGAAGTTGCCAAGAACCGCATCATGGGCCGTCGTCTCTGCAAGAACGACAACAACCACCCCAACAACATCTTCATCGACGCCATCAAGCCTAACGGCGACGTATGCCGCGTCTGTGGCGGTGCTCTGTCCTCCCGCGCTGATGACCAGGACGAAGGTGCTATCAACAAGCGTCACGACATTTACTACAACACCGTAGACGGCACCCTCGCTGCTGCCTACTTCTACAAGGACCTCGCTGCCAAGGGCGAGACCAAGTACATTGAACTGAACGGCGAAGGTTCCATCGACTCCATCAAGGAAACCCTTCTCGCTCAGCTCTCCTAATTGCCTCTTTCGTTACATACCCATGGGTACAATAAAGGCCCCCTGCTCTTGCAGGGGGCTTTTTTGATCCGGTCACATGCCGGAGACAGCACCACCAGCCTCTGACTCTCTCGAATTTTCCCGGATTCTCTCCAGCTCCGTCGGATTCCCCGAGGATTCCCTCAGACTCTCGCCGGTCTGGCCAAATCGGGACAAGAGGGAGAGAACAATCATTCCTCTCCCTTTCATTTCACGACACTAGCGTGCCATGACAGTGCCAAGCTGACTGAAAATCCCGATATGTTCGCTGCTCACGCGCACATCGTGCACGTCCTGCAGCTTGCGCATCTGGCGTATCATCTGCTCCAGACGGTCATCCTCGTTCACCAGCAGCCATATGCGGCTCACTTCGCCGCCGTTCACCGGCAGACAGAGAATAGCTTCCACGTTGAAGGCCCGCCGGGAAAACAGGCCGCATACATGCGACATAACACCGGCGTGGTTGTTTACCGTTACATCAAGAACCGTGCGGGTAATCTGACTAGACATTGATTTCTCCTTCAATCATCGTGCGGTTGGCTGCGCCGGGTGGCACCATGGGCAACACCCTCTCTTCCCTGCTTACGGGCACATGCACGAGACAGGGGCCGCGCTGGGCAAATGCCTCTCTGAGATCGGCATCGGGGTCGCTGCTCCCGGCCAGATTCACGGTGCGCCAGCCGAAACCTTCCGCAATCTTCATGAAATCCACAGCTATCTGATATTCCGATGAAAAACAGTTGGCGTTGAAGAACAGTTCCTGCTGCTGGTGCACCAGCCCGAGGCAATTGTTGTTCAGCAGCACCACGGTTACGTTCACCCGCTGTTCGGCAGCGGTGGCAAACTCCTGAATGTTCATGAGCAGGCTGCCGTCACTGCTGAAGCAGATGACCTTGCGGTCCGGTGCGGCGAGCGAAGCGCCGATGGCCGCAGGCAGGCCGAAGCCCATGGTGCCAAGGCCGCCCGAGGTGAGCCACTGACGTTCCTGCTTGAAGGGATAGCTCTGGGCAGTCCACATCTGATGCTTGCCCACATCGGTACAGACGATGGTGTCGTCTTCAACCAGTTCGCCAATTCTGCGGATGAGCTTCTGAGGGCTTTCATATCCGCCTTCCAGCGGTGCCATCTGCGGAAAGGCATTTCTGAGCGCGATGATAAACTCCATCCACTCGGTTCTCGGATTAGGCTGCACGTTGGGCAGCAGGGCATCCATCACTTCGCAGATATCACCGAGAATGCCCACGGATGCCGTGCGGATCTTGTCGATCTCGCTGTGGTCGATATCAATGTGGATAACCTTGGCCGAAGGACAGAATTCCTGCACCTTGCCGGTGGCGCGGTCATCAAAACGGACCCCGGCCGCGATGATAAGGTCGCAGGCTTCCAGTGCCATGTTGGTGTAGCGCTCTGCATGCATGCCCAGCATGCCGATGGACAGGGGATGATCTTTGGGAATGGCACCAAGGCCCATAAGGGTCATGGTCACCGGCATGGTAGACCGTGTGGCCAGTTCCAGAATCCTGTCGCTGGCACCACCGGCAACCACACCGCCCCCCACCCACAGCACGGGGCGCTTGGCCGAATTGATCATCTCAGCCGCGGATTCAAGGTCAGCATCATAGGCTCTGGGGGCGGGGTCTGCCTCGCCTATCTCCGGCCACTCGTCAAAGCTCACTTCACCAACCTGAATGTCGCGGGGAATATCGATCAAAATGGGGCCGGGGCGACCGGACGAGGCAAGGCGGAAGGCCTCCGGAATTACGGTAAGCAGCTCGGCACCGGAACGCACAAGGAAGTTGTGCTTGGTAATGGGAATGCTCATGCCGTAGGTATCCACTTCCTGAAACGCGTCCGTTCCCATCAGCATGCTCGGCACCTGGCCGGTAATGCAGATAACGGGCACCGAATCCAGCTTGGCATCGGCTATGGCCGTAAGAATATTGGTGGCTCCGGGGCCGGAGGTGGCAAAACAGACTGCGGGCTTGCCCGTGGTCCGCGCCATGCCCTGCGCGATGAAACCGGCCCCCTGCTCGTGACGGGCCAGAACGTGGTGGATATGCGAACTACGGGAAAGCGCATCGTACAAGGGCAGATTCGCCCCGCCGGGGATACCGGAAATGATTCGTACTCCCTGCCGTTCAAGCAGCTGTATGGTAAGCTCTGCGCCGGTCATCCTGAACATTGTGCACTCCTCTTCTGACCCATTTTCTCAACCGGCGGGGGGCGGGTCAAAACAAGAACCCCCGCCGGTGCCTGAGCGCTGGCGGGGGTTTATTCCAGTGGTATACTGAACGAGCCCGTTACATCGCTGAGGCACCGACGCCATGCGAGACGACGACGTTGACGACGACGTTGACGACGACCACTAGAACGACCACAGCCTGAATCAGGCTGTCAGCGATGGCTGCAAAGGCGTTTCCGGTGGTATGTCGCATATGGGATTCTCGTTCCAATTCAGGAAAAATGTTTGTTTCAGGGAAAGTAGTGCCGAAAGAGCAAAAATGTCAATACATGAAGCACAATTGGTGGGGAGTGCCGTGATTACTCCGGTGAACGGTCGAAAATGACCGGTGAACGGCAACGCCCCTCCCCGGCGCAAATGACATCATGCACCGCCATGAGAGCCCGGCATCAATCCTGCTGCATCATAAGCCCGTCAATTGTCTTCAAAAGCACCTGACAATCCACAGGTTTTGGCAGATAGGCATCCATCCCTGAAGCAATGAACCGGTCTTTGTCTCCGGCCATGGCATACGCCGTGAGCGCAATAACCGGTATGCGCCGCCTGCGTTCGCCCACCTCGCCTTCACGAATGGCACGCACCGCCTGCAGGCCATCCATGACCGGCATCTGTATATCCATGAGAACAAGGTCAAAGTCCTTTTCACGCAAGGCCTCAAGCGCCTGTCTGCCATCACCGGCAATGTAGGCGGTGGCTCCTGCGTTTTCCAGTTGGCGCGCCACAAAACGGGCACTCAGAGTGTCATCCTCCACAACCAGCACATGATAGGGCAACCTTCTCACTCCCTGAGCAGAAAGCACATTCCCCACCTCTTCCGCCAAGGCTTCCACACGCTGGAAGGGAAGCGAAACGTAGAAGGTGGAACCGATGTATTCTTCCGTCTCAACACACAGTTCACCGCCCATGAGGGCCACAAGGCGTCTCACAATGGATAGCCCGAGCCCTGCGCCCTGAAACTGCCGGGTACAGCTCCCTTCCGCCTGACTAACCGGCACGAAAAGACGTGAGAGAACCTTCTCGTCAATGCCAATACCCGTATCGCTTACGGAGAGCAGAATGCGCTGATCTTCTATGCGGACGGAAGGCAAGGTGCCCACATAGATATCCACCGAGCCTGTTTTCGTGAACTTGAGCGCATTGCCCACAAGGTTATTCAGCACCTGATGCACTTTGGTGGCATCGCCCCACAACAAAGGGGGCACGGCAGGCGAAACCTCAAGGTTCAACACGATATTGGCCTGCCGGGCTGCCGGAAAGAACAGTTGCCATACGGCCCTCACCGTTTCCGCAAGCGAGAAGGATTCCACCTTGAGCTCTTCCTTGCCCGCTTCAATACGTGAAAGATCAAGAATATCGCCCAAAAGCCTTGTAAGTCGCCTGCACGACTGGGTGGCAAGCACAACAAAATCTTCCTGCTCCGCATTCAGGGGAGTGCCGGTCAGAACCTGCAGGGTTCCCATAACGCCGTTCAGTGGCGTGCGCAGTTCGTGGCTCATATTGGCAAGAAACTCGGACTTGGCCTTGTTTGCGGCGTCCGCCTCTTCCTTGCTGTGCTTCAGCTCCACATTCCGTTCCGTCAGTTTGCGGATAAGGCCCAGCTTTTCCATGGTAACGGATGTCAGGTCTGCGAGTGACTGCAGGGTTTGCACCACAGAGACATCCGGCTCGTTACGCCGCGCCCAGTAGATGCCGATGCATCCCAGAGGGGCCGAGGACCGGATAGGAACCATGGCCATACTCTTCACGAAGGTTCTGCGGTATACGTCTGCCGGAATACGAGGATCTTCAAACACATCGGGTATGATAACGGCCTGCCGCTTCTGCATGACCCAGCCGCTGATACAAAGCTTCTGAGGAAACCGCTTGCCCTTCCACAACGGAGCAATGGCCTCTTCGTCCGCATAGAAACAGTTGTCATCCTCATTGTGCACAAAGGTGGCTCCGTCCGCTCCTGCTATCTGCCTTGCAGCGTGGCTCACTATACCCCGCACCTCTTCTATGGTCCGGGCCAGTGACAGTTTGTTCGCCGCGTCCGCAAGCAGGCCCTGTTCCCGCGCCTTGCGCTCGTTTTCCTGCTCCATGAGCCTGCGCCGGGTTATGTCGAAGGATATGCCGACAAGACCATCCACCATGCCGTGCCGGTCGCGGTGAGGGTGCTTTACGGAGAGGTAATACCGCTGCCCGTTCACAGTCTCCACCACTTCCTCAAACACGCCGGTTTCGCCGCATTCAAGCACGGCCATGTCATTATCCACCTGCTCGCCGTCTATGCCGGAACTGAAAGCCAGAGGCGATACCCCGCCGAGCAGGTTTTCCTTGCGTATTCCGGTCATGGAAAAAACGGCCGGATTGACACTGAGCATGCGCCCCTGCCTATCGCGGGTGTAGACGAGTATGTCCCTCGCAGCAAAATCTCCGCCAAACAGATCTTCGGGGAAATGCATCCAGTTCTTTTCATCCTGAACACCGGAACATTCCTCACCGGCTTCATCTCGCACACTGACGACATATGGCTGGCCAACACCGCCCTGTACGGAAGAAGTCCGCTGCAATTCGCCAAAATCATCTTCAGAGGCATCTTCGCCCCGGCGTTGCAACTCTGCCCTTCTCAGCCGTTCCAGAGCCTCGCTGACCAGCAGGCCCATCAGGATGAATACGATTGTTGAATACAGATCTGCAGTGTTTTCAAACCCGAACGAGCGTTGAGGCGTGATGAAGAAATACCACCCCAGAAGCGCAGAAAGGAGTGTTGCTACGGCACCGCCGTGCAACCCGGTAAGTCTGGCGCTGAAAAACACCGCCGGAAAGAACAGCAGCCAGGTGAAGGGAGAAATGCTGGACCAGAGCAGCCATTGCAGCCCCAGTGCCAGCAAGGGGAAAAGAAGGACAAGGCTGACGTTGTAAACACTGTTCGAAGCACGCATGGCTATCCTGCCTCTCTTTGCTACACAAAATCAGCGAGATGGCCTTTGCCATTGCTCTGCCACCGCACGGAGAGCACGACAAAAGCCAGTCTGCCACAAGCGATGACGCAGCTTGCCACCGCAAAATAGATTTATTTCTATCTATCGTTGTACGTAGCGTGAGGTACATCGTCAATGGTAATCAAAGACATTTGCAGACAGGATGCACACTGGCAGAACGATTCCGCATGGGTGCTACCGGATAACATTCGGATTATAGGCAAATTATGGACTGAATGGCAGACAGAGTGGCTGACAGCCGAATTGGCAGGAGCACAAACAGGAAGTTGGCAGAAAGCTGGCAGGATACACGCAGAGCAAATGAAAAAGGGTCCGACATTACTGCCGAACCCAAATTCTCTTGGTAGCGGGGGCCGGATTTGAACCGACGGCCTTCGGGTTATGAGCCCGACGAGCTACCGAGCTGCTCCACCCCGCGTCACGTGTGAGAGGGGGTTTACGTTGAAGTGGAGGATGTGTCAATCACTGATTTACAATAATCCGCCAATTCGCTATTATTTCCCGGTTATGACAACAATCAAATCACTATCCATAGTTGTTCCCGTATATAACGAAGAAGACAACCTTCCCATCCTGTTCGCCGAAATCGAACGCGCCATGTCGCGCACCGACAAAGACTGGCATGTCATCTTTGTGGATGACGGCAGCAAGGACAGAAGCGTTGAGGTCATGCACCAGCTTGCGGAAAAGCACGACACCGTCCGCTACGTGGTCTTTGCCCAGAACTGCGGGCAGTCCGCCGGCTTCAAGGCCGGCTTCGATGCCGCCACAGGCGATGTTGTCGTTACCATGGACGCCGATCTTCAAAATGACCCTGCCGACATCCCTGCCATGCTTCAGGAGTACGAGCGCGGCTTTGACATGGTCATCGGCTGGCGCGCCAAGCGTCAGGATTCCATTGTGAAGAAGATCGTTTCCAAGATCGGCAACGGCATCCGCAACCGCCTGAGCAACGAAACCGTAAAGGATACCGGCTGCTCCCTCAAAGTCATGCGCACCAGCATGGCGCAGAGCATTCCCATGTTTACGGGCATGCACCGTTTTCTGCCCACGCTCATGAAAATGCAGGGTGCCAAGGTCGCTGAGGTTCGTGTGAATCACAGACCCAGACAGCACGGTGTTTCCAAGTACGGCGTGTGGGACCGCACCAAGGCTACCTTCTTTGACCTGCTGGCCATTCGCTGGATGCAGAAGCGCACCTTCCGCTACACGATCAAGGAACAGAAATAAACGAACCGAGCGCAGGATACCGGATGGAATTCTGGCTGCACTGGACATGTACAATTATCGGGGCGGCCCTGCAGGCCGCCTCTGTCGTTCATCTGGCCTTGCGCCGGACAAAACGGCAAAGGCGGAACGCCGATTCCGCCCTGCTCCCTTTCGAACTCGAAAAGGGTAACACAGCCGAAACAACTTCGGCGTATGATCGCTTCCGGCTGGCTGCGGGTCTCGGCTCCTGCCTGCTGCTCGCCATACCGGCCCTGCTGGACAGCGACCATGTAATGCTGACGGGACAGATGCTTCTGGCCCTTATATTCTTTACAGAACATCGGTACCGCCCCACGGTGCGATAACAGTCGCCCTGCTCCGCACACCCTGCGCGGAATATGGCAGACGAGGACAGCACAGATTGATCAACGCAAAAACCAGAAAAGCCATCCTCAAGGCCTTTTTCATATTCGCACTGCTGGCGGCTGCCATCTACCTTTTCAGAGTTTCCGGCCTCAATGAGGTTCTGGACAAGCATTGGATGGACGTTCACATCCGCGATCAGGGTATTTCCGGCGACCTGCTCTTTCTGGCCATTGCCGCAGGCTTCACCGCCGTGGGCTTTCCCCGTCAGATCATAGGTTTTTTTGCAGGCTATGTTTTCGGGGCAACCATGGGCACTGTCATGGGTACCGTGGGAACCGCGCTTGGCTGTGCGCTCTCCTTCTATTACGCCCGTTTCGCCGGACGAGAAGCCATTGAACGCAGACTGGGCAAGAAAACGGCAAAGCTCAATGCCTTCCTGCAGCGAGAGCCTTTCCAGATGACCGTTGTCATCCGCCTGCTGCCTGTGGGGAGCAACATCCTGACCAACCTTCTGGCGGGCATTACCTCCATATCCTCCGTCTCATTTCTCGGAGGCTCCGCACTCGGCTATGTTCCCCAAACCTTCATATTCGCTTTGCTCGGCAGCGGAGTGAATGTTGATCCTGTCTGGCGCACCACGATCAGCGCTGTGCTTATGGTCGTTTCAAGCCTGCTCGGCTACCGGCTCTACCGCAAGTATCGGGTAGAATCCGAACTGGACGCATAATAGAACGCCCTGCCGAACCCGGCAGGGCGCTTTCATTTCACACTTCCCCTTTTCACCACTGGCAGAGATTCAAGGCTCCACCTGTCGCGTATTCCTCCGGGAACACTCCATACTGACAGCATCTGCCCGACCTTCTTTATATCAAACCAGTCGCGCCTGCCTGCATCTGATCAATCAACGTAAACGTATCCTGGTCGTTCCACTCACTCAGTGCCTATTGAAGCCTCTTTACGTGCGGGCGGATTCATCCCCGCATACCGGTTTGGTGCAGAGCTCAAACATCTCTCCCGGCATAAAAAAGCGCCCTGCCGACAAACGACAGGGCGCGGGAATGCAATATTCAGCAGCCGTATTCAGTAATTTCTCAACCTACTTGCGCCAGAACTCCGGAACAAAAAGGATGAATACGGTGTAGATTTCAAGACGTCCCAGCAGCATACACCAGGTGAGCACCCATTTGGCGGCCAGCGGCAGATGCGCAAAGTTCTCCGCAGGGCCCACAGTGCCAAGACCGGGACCGATGTTGCCAATGCAGGCGGCAACGGCCGCAAAAGCCGTAAGCACATCTATGCCCAGCGCCGTAAGCAGGAAGCTGGAGATGACAAACAATCCCACATACAGAATGAAAAAGCCCCATATGCCGGACATGACCTC
>JBKEAK010000246.1:0-22605 GCA_047972125.1 Halodesulfovibrio sp. | reverse complement strand
GTGCCCACCATTTTCGACAGGCTGGGCGATGCGGGCTTCACCTCGCGGAGCATCAACCTGCCGAACACCTACCCTGCCCGCCCCATCAAGGGCATGATGGTTTCCGGCTTTGTTGCGGAAGAGCTGCAAGGCGCCGTGTTTCCGCCCATGCTGGCGGCCATGCTCGGCGGCAGGGGCTACCTGCTGGAAGCAGACACCACCCGTGCCGCGCAGGAACCGCTGCATCTTCTCGCTGAACTGCGACGCACCATAGAATCGCGCCGCACCGCACTGAACATGCTGTGGCCGGACCTCGCGTGGAACTGCTTTGTCTTTGTGCTGACGGAAACCGACCGCCTCTTCCATTTTCTTTTTGATGCGGTGGAAGAAGCATCCCACCCGCTCCACCGCCCCTGCATGGAGCTTCTGACGGAATGGGACGTGCTGATAGGCGAACTGCTGGACAGATACGATGCCCTGCCGGAACCCAAACGCCTGCTGGCGCTTGCCGACCACGGATTCACCCGCCTTGTCACGGAAGTGGATGTAAACGCCCTGCTCCGCGACATGGGTCTGCTGCATACCGCCCTGCCTCCGGAAGCCTGCGACGATCTGGACGCCACAGGCATAACCCCGGCCACCAAGGCCTTTGCGCTGGACCCCGGCCGCATCTACCTGCACCGCCGCGACCGCTTTGCACGCGGCTGCGTCGACGCGGCAGAGGCCGCATCCCTCACACAACGGCTGCGCACCGCACTCATGGAAGTCCGCCATCAGGGACGCCCCGTCTTCAAAGCCATCCATACGGCAGAGGGCCTCTACTCCGGCCCCATGCGACCCTATGCGCCCGACCTTGTCTGCGAAACACACCCCGGCTTCGATCTCAAAGCCAAGTTCACCCGGCGGGAGGTGTTCGGCACATTCGGCAGAACAGGCACGCATACCGTGCACGATGTGTTCTTCTTCGACAGCCTTGCCGCCCCGACCACCTCAGCGGAACAGCTCAGCGGAAACACGCAGGACTGCCGGGTGACGCGGGTAAGGGATGCAGGCAAGGAAATACTGCGCTGGTTCGGCATTGCGGATGCATCCGAATCACAGAATATCCTGCTGATATAGGCCTGCCTAGCGGCACGGCCTTCAGTGCCTGAGCATACCCGAGGAGAGCTTTCGCCCCTCGGAATCGGGTATACACATACCCGAAACACCCCTGATTCTTCCCCTTTCCAATACCCTGCCATGCGACTAGTGATGCAACCTGCATAACAGGTTTTCCATCCCTTCCGGCCGGTCGTCGCACCGGACCCTGTCCTCATACAGGACTGCGCCAGTTCGCACAGATGGTGCCGCCCCGCCGCAACTGCCTCTTCACCTGTTCCCGGCTTTCCCGTTTTCGGGAGGCCACTTCACCCCATCGCAACGGCAGAAGCGGTACGTGCCGGAAAGGAACTGCCTTCGCAGCGGCTCACGCTGCCCGTGGCAGACACGTTCAACAAAGGAGTTGTTTTGAAGATATTCACCGACCACCAGCGGGAAGTCGCCCGAACCCTGCAGGACGGGGCCTCCCGCAACGACTGGACAGACTGGAAGTGGCATGTGCGCAACACGGTCCGAAGCGTCGAAGAGGTGGAAAACGTGCTCGGCATCACCTTTTCATCCACTGATAAGCGCCTGTTCAACCTCACGCTCCAGAAATTCCCCATGGCGGTAACGCCATACTATCTTTCGCTCATCGATCCGGACGATTACCGCAACGACCCCGTCTTCATGCAGGCTGTTCCCTCGTCCGAAGAGCTCAATATCGAACGCGCCGACATGGTGGACCCTCTGCACGAGGATGAAGACAGCCCCGCCCCCGGCATTACCCACCGCTACCCGGACAGGGTGCTCTTTCATGTGAGCAACCTGTGCTCCATGTATTGCAGGCACTGCACCCGCAAGCGCAAGGTGGGCGACAAGGATTCCGTTCCCGACAAGCAAACGCTCGAACAAGGCATCGAATATATCCGCAACACCCCGCAGGTGCGGGACGTGCTGCTTTCGGGCGGCGATCCGCTCATGCTTTCCGACGACCGTCTGGACTGGATTCTGACCAGAATACGCGAGATCGAACATGTGGAAGTGGTCCGCATAGGCACGCGCATGCCCGTGGTGCTGCCCTACCGCATTACGGATTCACTGGTGAGCATGCTCCGCAAGCACCACCCCCTGTGGATCAACACGCATTTCAACCACCCGCGCGAACTCACCCAGTCATCCCGTCAGGCCCTGCAACGCCTTGCGGATGCGGGCATTCCCCTTGGCAACCAGAGCGTGCTGCTTGCGGGTGTCAACGACTGTCCCCGCCTGATCAAGAAGCTGAACCAGAAGCTGGTGCAGAACCGTGTGCGCCCCTACTACCTCTATCAGTGCGACCTTTCCGAAGGGCTTACGCACTTCCGCACGCCGGTCAGCAAGGGCATTGAAATTCTCGAAAGCCTGCGCGGGCACACCAGCGGCTACGCCGTGCCTACCTATGTAGTGGATGCCCCCGGCGGTGGCGGCAAGATACCGGTTTCGCCCAACTACATTGTCTCGTGGGGCACGAACAAGGTCATTCTGCGCAACTATGAAGGCGTCATCACCACCTACAGCGAACCGGCCAGCTACGAGCCGAGCTACTGCGACCGCAACTGCGAAAGCTGCAACCTGCAGCTGAAGGAAGATGATGCCATTGAAAAGGCCATAGGCATTGAAAAACTGCTCTCCGACTGGGACGACACCACCTGCCTGACGCCCGAGAACAACGAGCGCATGGAAAGGAGAGACGATGCAGCCTGATATAGTCACCGCCATGGGCCACAGGGGCAAAACCCGCATACAGCACGGCCCGCTCAACGACCGCGTCTATCTCATGAAGCTCGATACGGTGGACCTGCCGGAGATTGCCGACCACATGGAGCAGCTCGGCAGGGATGAGGGCTACTCCAAGCTCTTTGCCCGCGTGCCCTCTTTTGCGGCAGATGCCTTTGCGGAGCGTGGATTCATACGCGAAGCCCGCGCCCATGGCCTGTATCGGGGCGAGCGCTCGGGCGTGTTCATGGGTAAATATCTGGATGCCGCCCGCGCAGAGCCGGAAGATAAAAAAGCCATCCGCAACGTGCTGGCAATAGCGGGCGACAAGGTTGCCATTGATCCTGACGAGGTGGACACGGCCGCCGTGGTCGCACTCGGCACCGGGCATGCGCAGGCGCTGGCCCAGCTTTACGGCACCGTCTTCGAATCCTATCCCTTTCCGGTGCACGATCCGGATTTTCTGATCAGCGCCATGCGGTCCAATGTCCGGTTCTTCGGTATTTTCCGCAAAGAGCAGCTGGTCGCAGCCTCTTCCGCCGAGCTGGATGCCGACTGGCGCTGCGCGGAAATGACGGACTTTGCCACCCTGCCGGAATACCGCAACCGCAAGGCAGCCCTGCGCCTGCTCACCGCCATGGAAGCAGCCATAGCTGAACAAGGGTATCTGTCGGCATACACCATTGCCCGCGCCGCGAGCACCGCCATGAACTGCGTTTTTGCCCGTGCGGGCTATACGTTCGGCGGCACGCTCATTAACAACACCCACATCGCAGGGGGACTGGAAAGCATGAACGTGTGGTCCAAACCCCTGACTGTCTGATCGGGACGTTTGGTCCGGAACGGCTGATCCGGACCGCCTATCGGAGAGCTTGGTCCGGCCTGCTTGGTCCGGACAATTTAGTCGCCCAGCTTGATCCGCAGCATAAAAACAAGGGGCGTGTTCCATCCGGCATCTTCCGGATGCATGGGCACGCCCCTTTTCCCTGCCCGCCTGCCCACATTCCCGCATTTGCCGTCACAGCCGATCCGTAGTAGTGCAAACAAGCCGCAGAGGCATGACATGAACCAACGCACTGCCGGGGATTCCAAAGGCCATCATGCCCTTTGCCCGCCGGAGGGCATGCTTTACACGGAACCACCATGATCGATTACAAGAAAGAACTGAACCCCGCCCAGTACGAGGCGGCCATGACGCTGGAAGGCCCCCTGCTGTGCATTGCGGGCGCAGGCTCCGGCAAAACGCGCACGGTGGTATACCGCCTCGCCAACATGGTTGAGCAGGGCGTTGCCGCGCACGATATTCTGCTGCTCACCTTCACCCGCAAAGCCTCGCAGGAAATGCTGCACCGTGCGGGCGAACTGCTCGGCCACGGCATAGGCGCGGTTTCCGGCGGCACCTTTCACGGCTTTGCATACTCCGTGCTCCGCCAGCACCCCCCGGAAGGGTTCGAGGGTGGCCTTTCCATCATGGATTCGGCAGACGCCACTGAAGCGCTCAAATACTGCAAGGACACGCTGGGGCTGGGCAAGGGCGACAAGTCCTTTCCCAAAACCGCCACGGTCATGGGCATGCTCTCCAAGGCCCGCAACAAGGAACGTGAGATAGGCGACATCCTGCAGCGCGAGGCATTCCACCTTGCCGCCTACCGCGACGACATTGTCCAGATATCCGGCGGTTACAGCAGCTACAAGCGCGAGCACGGCCTGCTGGACTACGACGACCTGCTCTTTGAACTGGAAAACCTGCTGCGCACGCGCCCCGACCTGCTGGACTATTACCGCCACCGCTTCAAATACATCATGGTGGACGAGTATCAGGACACCAACCTCGTGCAGGCCCGGCTTGTGCAGCTGCTGGCAGGCGGCCACCGCAACGTCATGGCCGTGGGCGACGATGCCCAGTCCATCTACGCCTTCCGCGGTGCCAACGTGCAGAATATTCTGGAATTTCCGGCCATGTTCCCGGGCACCCGCATCGTGAAGCTGGAAGAGAACTACCGCTCCGTGCAGCCCGTGCTGGACCTGACCAACGCCATTCTGGCCGAAGCGCCCGTGGCCTTTCACAAAACGCTTTTCACCAGCCGCACGGGCGGCAACCTGCCGCAGCTTGTAAAACCCCTTTCGGACCTCACGCAGGCCAATCAGGTAGTGAACAAGATAGCGGAACTGCGCCGCAGCTACGAGCCCAAGGACATTGCCGTGCTCTTCCGCGCGGGCTACCAGTCCTACCATGTGGAAATGCAGCTCTCCAAGGCGGGCATTCCCTTCAGAAAATACGGCGGCGTGAAATACTCTGACGCAGCGCACGTGAAGGACGTGATGAGCTATGTGCGCCTGCTCATCAACCCGCTTGACCTGCCCGCCTTCCAGCGCCTTGCCGCCAACGTGAAGGGCGTGGGCCCCAAGACGGCCCTGAAGATTTACGAGGCATCGCGCCTTGCCGATCCTTCCGCACTGGACAAACTGCTGAGGAAGTATCCTGACTTTGCCAAGGACCTTGAACTGGTCGATTCGCTGCGCAGGCAGCGCCTTGAGCCGGTGGAAGTGCTGGAAGAAGTGCTGGAAGTCTACAAGCCGCGGCTGGTGCAGCTCTACCCGGACGACTATCCCCGCCGCGAGCACGGCCTTGAGCAGCTGGTGCAGATTGCAGCCACCTATCGCGAGCTGGACCTCTTCGTCTCCGACCTTTCGCTGGAAGACCCCAATCCCGACGCGGCAGCATCGGAAGACCACATCACGCTTTCCACGGTGCATTCGGCCAAGGGGCTTGAATGGGATGCCGTGCTGGTCATCGACCTTGTGGAAGAGCGCTTTCCCTCCAAGCAGGCACTGCAAAAGGCCGACGACATGGAAGAAGAACGCAGGCTCATGTATGTTGCCTGCACCCGTGCGCGGGAATATCTCGGCCTGTTCGTGCCCTCTTCCATCTACAGCCGGGGAGGCGGCGGCAACGAGCCTGCCATGCCCAGCCCCTTTGTGCGCGACCTGCCCATCTATCTGTATGAAGAGTGGAAGGAAAACTACACAGGCGGCCTGATGCAGCGGGAGTATCACCAGCAGCGCACCATGCGCCTTGGCGACAGCGTACCCGCCGCGCCGGATGCGTTTTCGCGCGCCACCGCCGCAGCGGAAGAACCGGCCTTTGCCCCTCGCACCAGCTCACGAAAGCTCGGGCACTGCACGCACAAGATTTTTGGTCGCGGCAAGCTTATCAAGCATTTGCCACCGGACAAGTATCAGGTAAACTTCCCCGGATTCGGACTCAAGGTGATCATGGAAGCCTACCTCCAGATGGAGGAGTAGTTAACTGCAGGAGGGCCAATGGAATACGGATGGATAGCAACGGAAAGTGTTCCCTGGCTTAAAGAGAACGAACCGGTACTCCTGTTCGGTGCCGGTCAGGGAACCGTGGAACTGCTTGCCTATCTTGAAGAGCAGCAGCAACACCCCGACCTGATCGGCATAGTGGACAACGATTGCAGCATGTGGGGCAAAAACCTGCACGGCCTCCCCATTGTCCCGCCCGCCTCCATTCCCGAATCGGAATGGAGCAAGATCATCATCACCACGGTTTCCGGCAGAGATCAGGTCGCTGCCCAGCTGCAGGCGATGGGCTATGCGGAATTCACGCACTATCACCGCATCGGCACCTATCCGGCTGCCTCCGTCATGAACCTGCTCAACCTGAATGATATGCAGCAAGCCTTCAACTTCATGAAAGAGGGCGATTCCGTGCTGCACGTGGGGCCGGGGGGCTTTCTCAGCCTTGAGGTGGCGCTCCACTGCCTCGGGTACAAGCCCCTTTCCATGGACGCCTACAGCTTCTCCATGCACTATCCCGAAACAACCCACAGGCTGCAGCAATACCGGAGCGTGCTCGAGTATGTGCTCCGCATGCCGCAGGCTGCGGAACTGGGTGAAGAAACCATCCGCCGCCGGTTTGACGAGGTGCTGCATATCCGGCAGGACGGCAGGGCGTTTCTTGATACGGAAAGACTGCCCTACATGATGCCCGCCCGCTACAGCGCCATTCCGCTGCCTGACAACTCCCTTGATGCCATCTGCTCGTTCGCCGTGCTGGAACATGTGCGCGACCCGTTGCAGGCAATACGTGAGACATGGCGCGTGCTCAAACCCGGCGGATTTGCCGCCCATCGCATCACCACCCGCGACCACCGCTCCTTCAGCGCGGTGTCGGGGTATCACCCGTTCAGCTATCTCAATGAATCCCCGGCTTCATGGGAATCCATAAACGAAAACAAGTTCTATCAGAACCGTGTGCTGCCTGATCAATGGAAAGAGCTGTTCACCCAAAACGGCTTTTCACTGCTGCACTACAAGGAGCTCCACTCCTACGATCTTTCGGCAGACGAAGTGGCAGCGCTGCACGCCGATTTCAAGAATCCGGACGGCACACTGCCCGCCGGTTTCTCACCCGCCGTAGACTGCGAACTGCTGGCCCGCAAGCTCTGATCCATCCCCCCTCTTGCGGGAACTTGAAAACAGCCATATTGCTTGAATGCGCCCGTTGTCTCCACGCCTTTTCACAGGCAGGACAACGGGCGCATATTCCTTCCCATTCCGAGGTCTGTCATGGTCTCCGTTGCATTCCGCACAGTTGGACTCCTGTTCCTTTCCAATGTATTCATGACATTCGCATGGTACGCCCACCTCAAAAACCTGTCCGGCAGGGCATGGTTCGTGGCCGCCTTTGCAAGCTGGGGTATCGCCTTTTTCGAATACATGATTCAGGTTCCGGCTAACCGTATCGGCTACGGCACCTTCACCCTGCCCCAGCTCAAGATCATGCAGGAAGTCATTGCCCTTGCCGTGTTCGCGCCCTTTTCCGTCTGGTACATGGGGCAGCCGCTCAAGCTGGACTACCTGTGGGCCAGCCTCTGCCTGCTGGGAGCCGTCTATTTCATCTTCCGCTCCTGATGGCAGCGGGGCCTTTCCTGTTGCACGAGCTATCCTTTATTGATAGCTTTTACTAGTTGATGAAGGAGTAGTACGCATGCTCGGCCTGTGCCCCGCCAAGACGGAAGGAACCATTTTCGCCATCAAGCGTTACGCCATTCACGACGGGCCGGACCTGCGCACCACGGTGTTCTTCAAGGGCTGCCCCCTGTCGTGCTGGTGGTGCCACAATCCGGAAGGATTGAGCCATGACATATGCATGGTGACAATGCCGGACAAATGCGTGGGCTGCGGCGAATGCATGGAAGTGTGCCCGAACGCCGCCCTCAAGATGTCCCCCACCGGCCCGCGCAGAAACGATACCGCCTGCACCACCTGTGGCATGTGTGCGGAAACCTGCCCTGCACTGGCGCACGAGACAACCGGCTGCAAAGTGGATGTGGATGCCGTGCTGGAGGTCATTGAGAAGGATCAGGTATTCTTCAACGGCTCTCAGGGCGGTGTGACCTTTTCCGGCGGCGAACCGCTGGCCCAGCCGGGGTTTCTGCTGGAGCTGCTGCGCCGCTGCAAGAAGCACGGCCTGCACCGCGTGGTGGATACAAGCGGTTTTGCAGAAAACACCCTGCTGCTGCATGTGGCAAAAGAGACGGACCTCTTTCTCTTCGACCTCAAGCACATGGACACGGCGCAGCATGAAAAGGTAACGGGCGTACCCAACAAGCTGATTCTGGAGAACCTGCAGTCTCTGGCCCGGCAGGGGCATCCCGTGCGGATACGGCTGCCGCTCATCCCCGGCATCAACGATGATGACAAAAATTTGAAGGCCACAGGGGCCTTTGTCGCCGGGCTACCCGGCGTAGGGGGCATAGACGTGCTGCCCTACCATAGCATTGCGAAAGCCAAATACGCCAAGCTGGGCATGGAATACAAAGGGGCGAGCATCCCCAAATCCGAACCCGGCGATGTGCAGCGCGCCGTGCGCATTCTGGAAGGTTACGGGCTCAAGGTCCGCATAGGAGGCTAGCGTGAATCAGCGAATCTGGAATCTGCGCAAGGAGAGCTTTGAGGCAAAGCCCGCCATCTCCATAGAACGGGCACTGCTCGAAACAGCATTCTACAAGGCGGAATACGGCAAGCACCCGCTGCCTGTCCTGCGGGCCCTGTTCTTCAGGCACCTGTGCGAACGCAAGGCCATCTACATCGGTCCCGGCGAACTTATCGTGGGCGAGCGCGGCCCCGCGCCCAAGGTTGTTCCCACCTTCCCCGAGCTTACCTGCCATTCCGCAGAAGACCTGCGCATTCTCAACAGCCGCGAAATGGCCCACTACACGGTGGCCGAAGAAGATATCGCCACCTACGAGCGGGAGGTCATTCCCTACTGGCAGGGCCGGTCCATGCGTGACCGCGTATTTGCCCATGTGCCGCAGGAATGGCGCGATGCCTACGAATCCGGCCTGTTCACCGAATTCATGGAACAGCGCGCCCCCGGCCATACCGCGCTGGACGGCATGATCTACGAAACCGGGCTCAATGAACTCAAGGCCCGCATCGCCGACCGCATCGCCCGTCTGGACTACCTGAACGACCCGCACGCAGCAGCCCGCGCCGACCAGCTGAAGGCCATGGACATCGCCTGCGGTGCCGTCATCCTTTTTGCCCACCGCCACGCAGACCTTGCCGAGCAGATGGCTCTGACGGAAGCAGGCCCCGCGCGCAAGGCCGAGCTGCTGCACATGGCCTCGGTCTGCCGCCATGTGCCTGCCAACGCCCCCCGCACCTTCCACGAAGCGCTGCAGATGTACTGGTTCGTGCACCTTGGCACCATCACCGAACTGAACGGGTGGGACGCCATGAGCCCCGGCCATCTTGACCAGCATCTTGCCCCCTTCTACGAGGCGGGCATTGCAGACGGCACCCTCACCCGCGATGCGGCAAAAGAACTGCTCAGCTGCTTCTGGATCAAGGTGAACAACCATCCCGCACCGCCCAAGGTGGGCGTGACCGCCAAGGAAAGCGGCACCTACAACGACTTTACCCAGATCAACCTCGGCGGCCTCAGACGCGATGGCACCGATGGTGTGAGCGAGGTCTCCTACCTCATTCTCGAAGTGGTGGACGACCTGCACCTGCTGCAGCCCCAGCCCAGCGTGCACGTGAGCAGCCAGACCCCTGACCGGTTCCTCAAGGCGGCAGCCAAGGTCATCCGCAACGGCTACGGCTACCCCAGCGTGTTCAACACGGATACCGTGGTCATGCAGCAGATACGCGTAGGCAAAAGCGTGGAAGATGCCCGCGAGGGCGGCACAAGCGGCTGCATCGAAACAGGCTCCTTCGGCAAGGAAGCTTACATACTCACCGGCTACCTGAACGTGCCCAAGGTGCTGGAAGTTGCCCTGAACAACGGGGTGGACCCGCTCACAGGCAAGCGCGTGGGACCGGAAACCGGCGATGCCCGCGAATTCCGCGATTTCGAAGAACTCTACACCGCCTTCAGCCGCCAGCTTGAATATGTGGTGGACCTGAAAATCCGCGTAAACAACTACATTGAGCGCATGTACGCCGCGCATTCGCCCGCGCCGTTCCTTTCCGTGGTCATACGCGACTGCATCGAAAACGGCCGCGACTACTATGACGGCGGCCCGCGCTACAACACCAACTACATTCAGTGCTGCGGCATAGGCACGGTCACGGACAGTCTTTCCGCCATCAGAACCCATGTGTTCGAGCAGAAAAAGGTGAGCATGCGCATCCTGCTGGAAGCCCTTGCCGCCAATTTTGAAGGACACGAGGCCCTGCGCCTGCGCCTGTGGAACAAGACCCCCTTCTTCGGCAACGACGACGACCGCGCAGACAACATCATGCGCCGCGTGTACGATTCGCTCTACCGCACCATAGACGGACAGCCCAACACCAAGGGCAGCGTGTATCACCTGAACATGCTCTCCACCACCTGCCACGTCTATTTCGGCAAGATGCTGGGAGCAACACCCAATGGCCGCTATGCCCATCTGCCCGAATCCGACGGCACCTCGCCCTCGCACGGGGCAGACCGCAACGGTCCCACCGCAGTGGTAAAATCGCTGAGCAAGATGGATCAGATCAAGTCCGGCGGCACCCTGCTGAACCAGCGGTTCCTGCCCAGCGTACTTGCCGGGGATGCAGACCTCGACAAGCTCATCAGGCTCATCCGTTCATACTTTGCCATGAACGGCCACCACATTCAGTTCAACGTGGTGGATACGGAAACCCTGCGCAAGGCGCAGGCAACCCCGGATGAATACCGCAACCTGCTCGTACGCGTGGCGGGCTACAGCGACTACTTTGTCGATCTGGATGCCGACCATCAGGAAGAGATTATCAGCCGCACCGAGCAGGAGCTGGGGTAAACCCGGCAGCCATATTCCGAGCCCGCCGTTGGCAAAACTGTTTGAGTTTTTGTCTTCGACGAGCAGGGGGATGATCCCCCTGCACCCCGCGTAAGCGATGAAATTCTGTTTTTTGGCTTCCGCCCCGGCTTAACGGGGATGTGGTTTTACTGAAAACGAAGATTGGTCTTTACCCTGAAAGGGCCCGAACATACGTTCGGGCCCTTTTTTATGCCGTCTGGCTTTTTTGCAGGGTTACTCCCGCATCAGTCCGCCCCGTCCTGCCTTCCCACAGCCTTCTCCTTATCCCTGACAGAGCTGCCAACACACGGGTCTCAACGCCACACGCCCTTGCCTAATCCCGGCGAGACACCCGCGGTCTCCGCAACGCTTTTCCCATCTTGCCGCCCCTCTTCTTTACGCTGCTTAGCACTCCACAAGAAAGCACAACAAAGCATTGCATACATGTGCAATACATTACTCTTTCTTAATGGATAAACAGCATTCCCCCACTCGTATCTATAACAAAAGAATTCAAACAAACAGGAACGCCTTCATGAAGAACAAACACTCTCTTTATGATTCCGGAATTGAAATGTGGGGCGGGTCCATGGATGAAGGATTGTCCAGAACTTCAACTTTTTGCCCTGGATACAACGACGTTGCAGGATACATCGACAAGATGCTTCCTGCAAAGCTCAGGAAGAGTTTTGAAAGCCATATGGCTTCGTGCAGAGACTGCAGAACAGACATACTTGAGCTGCGAATCTGCATACGAGAAACACTGTAGTAACTTATTGGAATAGACGAGGTGTGCCATGTCATACATTGACGCAGTCTCATACAACAACGCTGCTTACGTTGCCTCTACGGACACTGCTTCATCCGATCTGGGTCAGGAAGACTTCCTCACCCTGCTCGTAACTCAGCTCGAAAATCAGGACCCTCTTAATCCTGTTGAAGATGCTGAAATGATTGCAGAGCTTGCTCAGTTCTCCAGCCTTGAAGAGCTGGAATCGCTGAACGAGACCATGGAGGGCATTACCAGCACCCTGAACGTGATGACGGTAAACAGCGCGGTTTCCTACCTCGGACAGGATGTGGTGGCCGCAGGCTACTCCATTTCTAAAACCGACGACGGCTGCACGGACGTCTATTTCACCCCCGCCGAGGACTGCTCTGCGGTCACGGCGCACATCTACAACGAAGACGGCGACATTGTGGCCAGCGTGGACCTTGGTTCCGCCACGGCGGACGAACACACCTTCACGTGGGACGGCCTCAAGACCAACGGCAGCGAAGCCTCCGAAGGCACCTACTACGTCGGCTTTGAAGCCTACGACGCCGACGGCGAAGGCGTTACCGTCTCTTCCGAAGTCTCCGGCACGGTCACCGGCATTTCCAGCTCCGACGGCACCACCGTGCTTGAACTGAGCGATGGCCGCACCGTTGAGCTGCTGTACGTCAGCAAGATCATCAGCAAGACGTCCGACAGCTCCACCACCACCCAGTAACCCGTCATTCCGGAGGTATTACCATGAGTATCAGCGGTTCCATGTATGCGGGCATTTCCGGTCTTACGGTACACAGTCAGGCTATGTCGGTCATCGGCAACAACCTCGCAAACTCCAGTACCATCGGCTACAAATCTGCCACCACCCAGTTCGAGGACGTGTTCTATTCCACCGTTTCCACATCCAACGGCCTGAACCAGGTGGGTCACGGTGCAACCGTGGCAACCATATATCAGGACTTCTCCCAGGGGTCCTACGAAACATCCACCAGCGACACCGCCGTGGCCATCGGCGGCAACGGCTTCTTCATGGTGAACACCCCCACCACGGGCGACAGATACTACACCCGCGCGGGGAACTTTGAGTTCGACCAGTACGGCTACCTTGTAGATGCCCATGGCTATCAGGTTCAGGGCTGGAAAGCCGCATCCACCACTTCGTCCAACGGCGTGGTGCAGACGCAGGGCGCGCTCACCTCGCTGCAGCTGTCCACCTACCAGTCGCCGCCTTCGGCAACCTCCTCTGTCTACATGTCCGTGAACCTCGACAAGTCAGACGACGACAACAACAACGATGCCGCCGATCCCTTCTTCTCCGTATTCAACGATTGGGACGGTCTGGACGAAACACCCATCGGCGACACCCAGTACGCCTACCAGACCACCATGACCGTGTACGATGAAGCAGGCACCGCGCATGAACTGACCGTATACTTCGACAAGGTGGAAGACGACAGCGTCACCAGCCAGGCAGGCGGCTATCAGGTATGGGAATACGTTGTTACCTGCGATCCTTCCGACGACGGACGAATCATCGATGGCCAGAGCCTGAACACCACCTCCGCAGCGGGCCTGCTCATGGCCGGCACTATCACCTTCAACTCATCGGGCATCATGCAGGGCATGACGGCGTTCACCCTTGGCTCCACAGCCACGGGCGACCTGCACGACCTTACCAACTGGACCCCGGCGGAATTCTCGGAAGACGGCTACCCGGTCTTCACAGCCAACTTCTCCGGTTCACCCAACGCCAGCACCACCGATGCGACCACTGCTCTGAACATTGAGTTCAACATGGGCGTCAAAAACGAAGGCACCGGCTGGGCAGCGGGCGTGGCATCCAATGCGGCCGCCATTGGCAACAACTTCTCTTCGCTCACCTCCTTTGATCAGGTGGATCTGCAGGCGGGCGCAAGCACTGCCTACGATTCGGCCTCTTCCACCTACGACCAGAGCCAGGACGGTTACTCCACCGGCTACCTACAGAGCATTGAAGTGGACCGCGACGGCGTGGTCAGCGGCCAGTATTCCAACGGCCAGATCATCGACCTTTTCGTGCTCGCCCTTGCCGACTTCAACAACGATCAGGGCCTCATTCTGGAAGGCGGCAACCTGTACTCGGAAGGTTCTGAATCCGGCTCGGCGCGCATTGGCAGGGCCAACACCTCCAGCTTCGGGTCCATTGCATCCAACACGCTGGAACAGTCCAACGTGGACATGTCCACGGAAATGGTGCGCCTCATCACCACGCAGCGCGGATACTCGGCCAACGCCAAGGTCATCACCACCGCAGACTCCATGCTGCAGGAAGCCATCAACCTCAAACGCTAATCGTTGAGCGGAGGGGGAGCTAGTCTTCCCGGCATCCCCCTCCGCTTTCTGAACACATTACCCGTTTCCCTGACGCGCGCCGCCCGGTTTCCCCCGTGCCGGACTCTTCCGAGTTCACGGGCGGTGCGCCCATCCTTCCGACCCCTTCAGCAACGCCATGCCGGTTTTCCGGCGGCAGCTCCGACGAGGTGCGTTATGACCATCAACGGAATATACAGCTTAGCCACGCAGGCCCTGATGAACGCACAGGTTGGCATCAGTGTCACCGGCGACAACATCGCCAACGCCGACGTGCAGGGCTACAGCCGCAAGACGGTCACCTATGAAACGGCAGACAGCATACGCTACCGTTCCCTTTACCTCGGCACCGGCGCTGACGTGCAGGAAATTGCCCGCCACTACAATTACTATGTGGAAAAGCAGTACCTCGCCTCCAACAGCGAGACGAGCTACTGGGGCCAGCAGGCAGAATCCCTTTCCAGCGTCGAAGAGCTGTTCAACGAAAGCGACGACTACGGCCTTTCCACCGCGCTGGACCAGTTTTTCACCAGCATGACAGCGCTGGCGCAGGACGCCTCAAGCGATGCCTACCGTACGGAGCTGACGGAATATGCAACCACGCTGGCCGACCAGCTGCGTTCGCTGGACTCTTCGCTGAATGCCGCCCGCGAGGCAGCCAATGCGGAAATTGCTGATCAGGTTGACGAGGCCAACAACCTTATTGCCTCCATTGCCGCCTACAATGCCTCCATCGTGAGCAACAGAAACGATGCGACCATTCAGGACGCCATGGACGTGGCCGTACGCGAGTTATCCACCCTGCTGGATGTGAATGTCATCTATCAGGAAAACGGCCAGTACACCGTGCTCACGGCAGAGGGGCAGTCACTGGTTGACGGAACCCACGCCTACAAACTGGCCTATGAAGGTCCGCAGTCCACCAAGGAGCTGACCACCGGCTCCACCTATGACGGCGAAGTCTACTTTGACGGAACCGGCGCCAATGAGCTGACCATTGAGTTTGTCACTTCCGGCCCCACTGACGGTTCTGCCGGTGCCGCCACCTTCAGGGTGTCGACGGACGGGGGCAAGACGTGGCTCACCGATGATAACGGCAACCAGCTCACCTACACCGCCGGTGACTATGAAAACCGGGTGGACATAGAGGGCGTTTCCGTATGGTTCGGCACGGCTTCCGACGCCAATGCCACCGCCACCACAGACATTTCCGTGGGCGATGAATTCAACATCGTGCCCAAGTCCGGCGTGTATTGGTACAAGACTACCTCGAGCAAGGTAAACATCACGCCCTATGCCGATTCCTCTTCCGACAGCGGCAACCGCCTCAGCGGTGGCAGCATTGCCGGGCTTCTGCAGGCGCGCGACCAGTCCATCACCGCCTACATGGAAGAAATGGACGCCTTTGCCAAGGAACTCATCTGGCAGGTGAACTACCAGCACAGCCAGGGCGCAGGCACCGACCACTACACATCCGTTCAGTCGACCAACGCCGTGAACGATGCCTCTGTTCCCCTTGCCAGCACCCAGCTCACGTTTGCAGACAAACTCACCACGGGCGGCCTTTCCATCGCGCTCTTCGACGAAGACACAGGCAATACCATGGGCGTGACGGCTCTGGATTTCAGCTCCATCGTGCCCCCCGGGCTGGACAGTTTCGACCCCACCCAGCACTCGCTCAACGATGTGGCAGCGGCCATAAACGCCACCTTCCCCGGCCAGATCACTGCCTCTGTCGCTGACGGACGCATGTCCATTCAGGCTGCGGACGGTGTGGAATTCGAATTTGCGGGCGACACCACAGGCATTCTCGCTGCAACGGGCATCAATACCTTTTTCTCCGGCGACGGCATCTCGGACATTCAGGTCGATTCGCGCGTGCTCGCCGACTCCGGCCGAATCAACGCCAGCGTGGTGGACGGCACCGGCCTTGTCGCATCCGGCGACAACACCAACGCCCTTGCCATGGCCGCCCTCGGCGATACGGATGTGGAGCTGGATACCATCCACTCATCCGCTTCGCAGACGCTCAGCGAGCACCTGCACTCCCTTATTTCCAAAGTCGGCACGGATATGGACACGGCCTCGCGCAGCTACACGTACACAAGTGCTGTCGCCACCCAGCTTGATACCCTGCAGCAGGAAGTTGCCGGCGTGAACCTTGATGAAGAATACGCCAACCTCACCCGCTACCAGCAGTCCTATCAGGCCGCGGCCCAACTCATTCAGACAGCGAATGAGATGTTCGACGTCATCCTTTCGCTCAAGTCCTAGAGGAGAAACAGTATGCGCATCGCCAGAAGCATGTTGTTCGATTCATCTGTCCGGTACATGAACAATTCTCTTTCAGAAATCATACGTCTGAACGAGCAGAACTCCTCACAAAAGACCATCAACCGGCCGTCCGACGACCCCGGCGGCATGTCGCGTTCGCTGGACCTGAAGACTTACCTCACCCGTCTTGAGCAGTATGACGAAAACATGGATACGGCTCTGGGCTGGCTGCAACTGGCCGACGATGAACTCAATCAGGCCAGTGATGTGCTGACCAGACTGGAAGAACTGGCCGAGCAGGCATCCACGGGCACGTTGTCAGACAGCCAGCGCAGCATGATAGCTGAAGAAGCCCGCGAACTCATGGGGCAGATGCTGGCCATTGCCAACACCGAATATGCAGGCGATTCCATCTTCGCCGGCTCCATGACCGATACCAATGCCTACGAGATGGGCCTTGGCGCGACAGTGCGCGACGACACGCTTTCCGATGCGTCCTTTGTCTCATTCTCCGGCACGTCTTCTTCGACCATTTATGTGGAATTTGCGGAATCAGGCACCGTGGGGGTGGACGAACTGGAATACCGCTACACCTCGGACGGCGGCAGCACGTGGCAGACCGCCACCCTTGCGGCCGGGGACACCGAGCTGGATTTCGGCACAGCCAAAGCCCAGATGGTTTCCGGCTCCGTGGTCACCGCCACGGAAACCGTGGGCGAGGGCGACGGCACCGCCGTATGGATACGCCCCGCCGCCTATTACACGGGCGACATGGAGGGCGATGAAACCGTCTACCACTACGGCAGCTCAACGGTAACGGCAACGACAGACGGTGTCTTCGATTCATCCGTGGCCATACGCATTGCCGCAGACGCCACTCTGCCCGGTCCCATCACCTACTCCTACAGCCTTGACCATGGCTCCACGTGGGTGGACGGCAACGTCACCTCAAACGCCACGTTCAGTGTTCCCGGCGGATTTGTGAATCTGGCTTCAAACGGCGGCACGGCAGTTGTTGCCGGGGACCAGTTCATCGTGGAACCCCATTCCGCCGCCCTGTATCTGGACATCGGCAAATCCAGCACCGTGCAGATCAACAGCATCGGCTCAGACATTTTCGGCGGCCGCGTGGATGAAGCGGGCAACAGCACCATACTGGACACCCCGGCAAATCTCTTCGAGTCCATCGGAAAATTCATAGGTTTTCTGGAAACGAACGATCAGAAAGGTATAGCGGAGATGATCGACGCCCTGAGCGCTGCGCATGAAACCATTTCTACCGCGCAAGGCACCATAGGCGGCAGAGAAGTCCGCGTAGAATTCGCACAGGAAGCCGTGGCCATGAGCAAGGAATCCACCAACGCCAACATCTCTTCCATTGAGGATGCAGATCTCACGCAGCTCACCACGGATATCGCACGGGCGCAGTATATTTACGAATCCGTGCTGTCCACGTCATCCAAGCTCATGCAGATGAGCCTGATGGACTATCTCTAGTGGTACGGAGGATACGGCCATGACGGAATACTGGTCCGGTTCCATCACATTCACGGGTCTCGGCAGCGGTACCGATTTCGACTCCATTATCGAGGCGACAGTCAACCTCGAAAGCCACCGTCTTAACCGGATGGAGGCATGGCTTGAGCAATGGACCGAAAAGCAGGCGCTGGTGCAGGATATCAACACCAAGCTGCTTGAATACCAGACAGCCCTTGAAGACCTGAACACCATGGGCAAGTTCCTCACCAAGTCCGCCACCAGCACGGATTCTTCCGTACTGGGAGTAACGGCCGATGCCGATGCCTCTGAAGGCACGCACACAATCGTGGTCAACCAGCTGGCGCAGAACGACATATGGTCCGGCTCCTACGGCTGGGCATCCTCTTCCGATGTCATCACCACCACGGGGGACACCTTCGAGCTGAAGTACGGCGACAAGTCCTACTCCATTGATGTTCCCGCAGGCACCACCCTGCAAACCTTCGTCAACCTCATCAATGCGGATGAAGAGCTGAACGACGGCGTGCGGGCCAGCCTTGTAAACGATGGCAGCGAATACCACCTGCAGCTCAGGGGCATGGACCTCGGGGCCGACAACGCCATCACCATTACCGGCTCATCCATGACGGGCCTCACGTCCACCGACTTCGTGCAGACGCAGGCCGCCCAGAATGCCCAGCTCAAGGTGGACGGCTACCCGCCGGAAGCCGCTGCATGGATAGAGCGCGACAGCAACGTCATAGACGACGTGGTCGAGGGGCTCACCCTCACCCTCTACGACACCACAGACAGCGCAGGCGAAAAGATAAGCGTGGTCACAGACACGGAATCCATCATTGAAAACATCGAGAGCTTCATCTCGCTGACCAATGAAATACGTTCCGCCATTGCCGCACTGGACGAGACGGACGATGACGAAGAATACGACGACGAAAAAACCAGTTTTTATCAGGTGCGCGGCAACTACGGCATGGATATCGTGGAGCAGAACCTGCAGGATATTCTTGCCAGCGTGGGAACCGGCTTCAAACGCTACGATTCCACCAACAAGGAAGGGGATATATTCAGCAGCCTCTCGCAGATAGGCATTTCCACGGAAACCGACCAGAACTCTACGGATTTCGGCCTGCTGGTGCTGGATTATGACGAACTTGAAGCAGCGCTGGACAAGGACCCCGACGCCGTGGCCCGGCTTTTTTCCGCAGAATCAGACGGGGTGAGCTATTCCGGCAACCTGACGTACCAATCCTCCATCGCTAACCTGACCGACCCCGGCATGTACGATGTGGAGTATGAAATTTCCGGCGGCGTGCTTGTGGGTGCAACCATCAACGGCAACGCCGCCAAGATTGATCCCGATTCATGGACCATAACCGGTCTTTCGGGCAATCCCGAGCAGGGCCTCATCATGGGCGTTGCCAACCGCACGGACGGCACCCACACGGGCGACGTGGCCATACGGCAGGGCAAGATCAACGAAACCCTCTCGGAACTGGACCGCCTGACGGACATAGAATCCGGCACGCTCACCATCATCGACAACAACTACCAGACCATCATCGACAATACGCAAGACGACATCGCGGATGAAGAAGACCGTATTGAACGGCTGCAGCAGCGGCTTATCGAGCAATACGCCAGCCTGGAAGCAACGCTCGGCAACTACGAGAACATCAACTCCTCGCTGGAATCGCTTCTCGCCCAGCTGGAATAATCTGCCGCTTCACTGTTGCAGCCCCCTCAAAACAAGAAAGGCCCGGCACCATATGGTGCCGGGCCTTGCCGTGTACTCTCAGTTCCGCAATTCTCCAATCCCCATGGAATCGGCCATTAGCCGATAAGCTGCAAAGCCATTTGCGGCAGCGAGTTGGCCTGCGAGAGCATGGCCACTGCGGACTGGGTGAGAATCTGCTGGCGGGTGAATTCCGTCATTTCCGTGGAAACGTCCACGTCGGAAATACGGGATTCTGCAGCCTGCAGGTTTTCGGACTGAATCTGCAGGTTGGAGATGGTGTTCTCCAGACGGTTCTGCAGTGAGCCGAGGTTGGCTCTGATCTTATCCTTGGAGATGATGGCCTGGTCAATGGCGTCGAGCGCTTCCTGAGCAGCCTGCTGGGTAGAGATGGTGTACCCTGCGCCGCCAACAGTGGACTGGTTGCCAAGACCAAGGGCAGAAGCGGTGCTGGTGCCCACCTGGATGTAGTAGTAGTCCTCAGCCGAGTCGTTGGAGGTACCGAAGTGCACCTTCAGCATACCCGTGGAGGTAAGCCCGCTGCCATCGTGGGTGGAGCTGGAAAGGTTGCCGTTGAGCAGGTGAATGCCGTTGAAGTCAGTTGCGTTGGCAATTCGGGTAATTTCCGAAGCCATTGCCTGATATTCGGAGTCGATAATCATACGCTGGTCAGAGGTATAAGTACCGGTGGCTGCCTGTTCAGCAAGTTCCTTCATGCGGATAAGCTTTTCGTCGATAACGGAAAGCGCGCCGTCCGCAGTCTGGATAAGGGAAATGGCGTCGTTGGCGTTTCGTACCCCCTGGTTCAACGCGGAAACGTCTGAACGCATGAGTTCACGAATGGCAAGACCTGCCGCGTCGTCGGCAGCGCTGTTAACGCGAAGACCGGAAGAAAGGCGCTGGGTAGACGTTTCCAGCTTGCCATACGAGGTGCTCAGGTTGCGGGCAACGTTTGCCGCCATCATGTTGTGATTTATTACCAGTGACATAATACTTCCTCCATGAAGTTGTTGTCATGCATAGAGCATCATTCCATTGATGCTGTGCCGAAGATGTTTTCTACTTTCTCTTCGTCTCTTCATGGAAAATGTATTAAATTTTGCGCCTCCGAATCACACACTAAAACATAATGATTTTATTCATTATTTGAGTTCTTAACATTATCTTTTCACTTCTTTGCATATCAATACAAAGACAACGTTTCAGACTCGCTCTTCTCATAATAGTGTCTGAGCTTCTGCAATGAGCTATGACGTATGCTGCGTACAGTCTGAGGATGAATGTCGAGAAATGCGGCAATTTCTTCCGCCGTCATTTCCTTTTCGAAGATGAGATGAAGAATGGACTGCTGGCGTGCAGAAAGAACACCTTTGGGAAGGTGCAATTCTCCGGAAGGGAGCACCCTGTCATGAATGTCTTCCGGGCATTCATCCAGAGGAACCTGCAGGGCACGTTGCGTTGCGCCGCTGCGCTTGTCGCGCAGGTAGTCCAGCGTGGTGCTGCGGGCCACAACCGTGAGCCAGGTAGGAAAGGTTCCCCGTTCCGGGTTCCACGTTTCGAGCAGGCGGTAGTTGCCCCGTACAAGGCGTACAAAGACTTCCTGCACCACATCTTCCGTGTCACCGGCCAGAGAATCGCGCACACCGCTGCGGGAAAGGGTCCATGCAACGGTCTTTGCTATACGGGGCTTATAGGTGCCCACAAATTCCTGCCATGCCCGGGAATCACCCAGCAGACAAGACGACACCAGCGAGACGCAGGTATCGTAAATACAAGGCGCATGCTGTTCAACACCATGCTGCGAGATGGAATACGAGTGCATTTCTGCCTCCAATACTGACGTTTTTCTCAAGCGATCGGGAAAATGCGCCACTATTGGAGTTTCCTTCAAGAACATGAGTACACATGTGTAACCATGTCCACTTGTTTCCCGTATTGTTTACATATGCATTTCTCGTAGCGGAGTCTCTTAAGCAACGCATAAGAATTCATTTAGCAATGCAAAATATGGCTTAACAATTCTTGATGTTGCAGACGGGAAGGATGGTGTCGATCTTGCACGCCTTTTGGTCAAGCGATCACAGGGAAAATTGTGCCACATCTCAGGGGAAACGGCATGCAAACTATACTTCTTATCGATGATGACATGGAACTTGCCTCCATGCTCGGCGATTATCTGACACCAGAAGGCTTTACCTTGCGCATCGCGGGTTCGGGTCTGGACGGACTTTCCATGCTCGGATCAGGCAACAACGATCTCGTTCTGCTTGATGTGGGCCTGCCGGATACAAACGGCTTTGATGTACTGGCGGAAATTCGTTCCTGCTCGCAGGTACCGGTCATCATGCTGACCGGCAGGGCGGAAAATGTTGACCGCATCGTGGGGCTGGAAATGGGCGCAGACGACTACCTGCCCAAACCCTTTGTTCCACGCGAACTGCTGGCAAGAATGCGCTCAGTGCTGCGCCGCAGCAGAATGGCGCGCGCCGCAGCTCCCGCACAGGGCAGGCAGATAAGCATAGACGACCTGCTCATGGACAGGGGCGCACGTTCCGTCCATTGCAAGAGCGAGCCCGTCATGCTCACCTTTGCAGAATACACCATTCTGGAAATGCTGCTTGATGCAGGCGGCAGCACCGTCTCACGCGAGGATATTTCGCTCCGTGCGCTCGGGCGCGAACTGGCACCCTACGACCGCAGCATAGACGTGCACATGAGCAACATCCGCAAAAAGCTCGGTCCGGCTCCCAGCGGCGGCGAACGCATCATCACCGTGCGCGGCGCAGGCTATTTCTACCATTTCACCGAGCCCACCCAGAAACCTTCCGGCCCTGCCGCATTCGTGCGCATGAACGGAGGCC
>JBKEAK010000245.1:0-18070 GCA_047972125.1 Halodesulfovibrio sp. | reverse complement strand
GGACTCATCCGCTTCGGCTACCGTGACTATTCCCCCGAACTGGGCCGCTTTACCGCACTTGACCCTGCCCGCGATATGCGTGGCGACGGTGATCTGTGGGATTACTGTGTGGATGACCCCATAAATTGCGTTGACCCGTGGGGGCTTTTCCGGTTTGGCGTTCGATCTCTGGATGGGTTTGCTTCAGTCTCCCGCCCCGGGTTCACCTCCCCCATGCCTGACAGTGGTGTTGCACACGGGTGGATAGACGGGATGAATAATCCCGGCGAGTACAACCTGCAACTGCATCATGAGCAGGGGTTTTATGAGGATGAAAAGGGAGGGGATATTGGTCATGGGAAAGACGGCTCAATGACGGAAGAGACCGGCAGGAAAGAAGAATACCGGATTAACCCAAGGCATTATGACGATTCAGTCATGAGAGACTCTGAACGCATCACCAAAACAGGGAAATACGATCTCTTTACTAATAATTGCCAAGATTATGCCGATAGGCTGCGCGAGAATTATGATATATTGAAAGATAGCCCAGAGATTAGGCGTGAAATTGAGAAGGAACGACGCGCTGAATAATAACAATACAGGCCTCTCTGATAAAGGGAGGCCTCATAAGCGAATATGATGAATAGTAATAAAAAAATAAAAATCGCTATGTGTATCGCTGTATTGCTTTCATTAGTATTGCTTTATAGACAAATAATACCAAGAGACACACTTGCTCTTATTAATTCCTTTAGAAATGATATATACAACGAGATTTGGAAGGGAGACCTTGATCTAACGAGAAAGGGTTCAACTACAAATGCGACAATATCTTCGGATAAGATGTTCAGATATGGTGTGTTTGCAAGCTGTAATATAAATGATGTTCATATTGTATATTCAAGGGGTGATATTCAGTTTAAAGGAATTATAAAATATACAATATATAACGATGGTAAGGTTGTTGAGACAAAAGTAGTAGAGTCGAGTCAAGGCTGGAGGGGTGGAAATGGTGAACAAGAAGATTTTTGGAGAGAAAGTCTATTTCCATTCTGGATGCCATACGCAGATAAGTATGAAACAGTAACTATCCAAATGGAAGTATTGGAGCCTGATCCGACATTTTTAGAAAAGAGAAGCAACGTTTATCTCTCAATCAGAGGAGAATGGGTGCCTTAATCTCTAAGCGCTGAGAGCTTTCTGCCACACGGGACTTATCCGTTTCGGCTACCGCGACTATTCCTCTGAACTGAGCCGTTCACCGCCGCCCTATCTACTTTGGCCCGCCCGCGACATGCGCGGCGATGGCGACCTGTGGGATTACTGTGTGGATGACCACATAAACTGCGTCGACCCGTGGGGGTTGAAAACCTACTCGGCGTGTGTTGGTGGGGATGTTGACATATTGGGTCATAGAGTAGGGGGAGACATTTGCGTGAATATCGACAGCAGCTCGGATATCGGTATGTCTGCAACGGTTAGGCAAGGTGCAGCAACGAACACCGGGGCATCCGCTGGAGTGGGCGTAGGTTATACCGATGCACACAGCATTGACCAACTTGCGGGGAAGAACACGTATATTCAGGCAACTGTGGGCCCAGCTTCGATTAAGCATGTTCAGGGAGATGGTTATACGGGGAATCAAGTGGGAATAGGCACGTCAACTCCATTCTCAATGCCTGTTCAGGTTGGTGCGGGAGAGGAGTACACGGTTATGCTTCCCCGAGATAAGACTCCCCTCGCTGAACAAATAGATTAGTAAGGTGTTCCGTTGCAGGATTGAAATCCTGTAGCGGAACAATTTTATCTAAAAAAGGTATTATATATGATTATGCAAACTAAATTAATTTGGTCTGGCCATCCAAAATTTGGAGTTGTCTTCCGCGTATGGGATTCATATTCAATAATTTTGAGCTTAGCTTTCCCTGTATTGGCCTTCTATGATGAAGTTTTGTTTGTTGAGCAAGTGCGTGAGTTGTTCACTGCTTCTTATCAGAATAATCTTTTTTTTGTTTTCAACTTATTTTATGTTATTTTGATTATCTGGTTTCTGTATCTAAGATTTCTAGCGGACATTCTTTATCGGAGGCATTCTCAATATAGCATTGAAGAGAAAGGCGTAAGAATAACATGCAGTTTTCCTTGGCGAAGGTCTATGTGGATTGATTTTGGGGATATAGAAAGTGTTGATTTGGTTACTGAAGCTAGGGGTACGCAGAATATAGTTTTTAATCGGGGATTTTGGGAAATGAAAAGAGGGAATCGCGCTATGGCCAGAGTGCCTATGAATCTTCCCAAGTCTTTTGAGTGTGTTGAAAATGCTTTTGAAGTTCGTCAGATTATTCTTAGTGCCATGGACTCAGCAAGAGCGGATAGGGATTCTTGCGGGTCATTTTAGTCTGATTGTAAGACTGGTTATCCCTATTCCTGCCTGTTGGCTTTGCATCCGGCCTTGTGGACCGCCATACGGGACTCATCCGTTTCGGCTACCGTGACTATTCCCCCGAATTGGGCCGCTTTACCGCCGCCCTATCTACTTTGGCCCGCCCGCGATATGCGCGGCGATGGCGATCTGTGGGATTACTGTGTGGATGACCCCATAAACTGCGTTGACCCGTGGGGGCTTTGGAGTGCTCCCGTCCAGATTGGTTTGGGGGCAGCTACCGCCATTGCTTACGGGGGGGGCAAAAGGAGCTGCGTACCTTGCCGACAAGCTTAACGGTCAAGGAGATAAGGCGAGCAGAGAGGTTGATAGGATTTTTGGATATCACGTTGTTCCGAGAAATGCGGGCATGGCTGCTGCTGCTTCGGGTGCACAAGCAGTACAAATGGGAGTTACTACTCTGCCCGGGGCGGCTTCTGCGGTAAAAGAAGGAGCCAAGGTAGCCGCTACAGGATTTAAGAACAGGGGGTTGGATGCAGCGAATGCCGTGCTGTCAAGACCTGCAACGATTAACGGGGCTGGCATTGCCATAAGCGACCTAGTAACTGGGTATAAGATAGATGGTCCTTATGAGCCGACCCCTGCGGGAGCGATGGGATTTGCTACGAGTGCTATCGAGAAGTTAGCTAAAAGTGTTGCCGAGCAAATAAAGGAAACCAGTGGAAATGAAAAATAGATTTTGGGAATGGGGACTGTGTCTTTCGCTTTTTGTTCTTGGTATTGGTGGCATTATGACGGGTGAATTGCAAACGAAAGGTGGCATTCCAATTCCCGCATGGGCCAGCTATCCAATACTGGGATGGGCATGTTGGCTGCTGTATCAGCTTGTGAAAGAGCGGCTCGATCGTAAGAACAATACGACTGACGGTTCCGGACATGATTAGGAGTGAGTAGTTTAATGATGGATGAAACGCCTCGCTTAGGGATCAGGTGCTTTTTGGCTGCATGCCATGCAATATTACTAGCATTCGTATGTGGCTGTGTATTCATTCTATTGTTTGATCAAAGCGCATCAACAACGGCCAAGTATGTGTTCGGCACTGCATTGGTGCCCTCCTTGTTCATGCTCGTGGTATTCAGAGGGCTGTATCGAATAGAGAACAATACGCTGTTCCTCTGTTCCCTGTGGGTCCGAAAACTAGAATTGTCACTGGTCAGAACCATGGTTCCATTCATTTCATGGGTTGCTCCATGGCAACCGCAGCCAATAGGGACAATACTGATCATAACAAAAGGCTGGTTGTTGCCGTTCCGGTTTTACGTGGTGCGTGCCGTTGATATAGAAGAGGTTTGCCGTCACTTCTATGGCCACAAGAAAGAAGTAGAAGTATAGCAGGATAGCTGATGAGCGGTATTAAAGGAGGCTCACTCGCCTCGGGACTCATCCGTTTCGGCTACCGTGACTATTCCCCTGAACTGGGCCGCTCACCGCACTAGCCCCGCCTCATCCCTCATCACCACCCACAAAACAAAATCGGGGCGGAAGGATAATCCTTCCGCCCCGTGTGCGTTTCTGCCGCCTTGCGTCTGGTGATGCGAGACTTACATTCTTTGGTGGAACTACTTTTTCTTGTTGGCGTGATCCAGCGCAAGGTCCACGGCTTCGCTGAACAGGTCGAAGGGCAGTGCGCCGCGGATGACGATGTTGTTCACGAGGAAGTAGGGAGTGCCGGAGAAACCGAAGTCCTGTGCTTCCTTGATGTCTTCGTCAATGATGGTCTTCACGGCGGTACTCTTGGCGTCTGCTTCCAGTCGCTTCACATCCAGCCCCACGGTTGCGGCGGTGTCCTTGAGGAAGGCTTCGCCGTCGGCAATGAGCACCGAGCGGTTGGCGAAAATGGCGTCATAAAGCTGCCATGCCTTTTCCTTGTCCTGCATGGCTGCGGCCACAAAGTACTCGGAAGCGGTGCGGGCATGCTCATGGCTGGCAAGGGGGAAATTCTTGAACACAAAGCGAACGGTCTTGCCGTAATGCTTGAGAATGGTGTTTACGGTAAAGGCAGCCTGCTCGCAGTAGGGGCAGGTGAAGTCAGAAAAGGCCACAATGGTTACGGGGCTGTCTGCATCGCCGCGCACAAGACGGTTTTTCAGGTTCACGGTCTTGGGCACGTCTACATCGGCATTCCATTGGGTGGTAATGGCCTTGCGCTGCGCCTTCTGTGAGCCTTCACGCATGATCAGGAACAGTTCTTCGCTGTTTTCACGCAGTACGTTCATGAGCACTTCGGGGTGCTCCTGCAGAATGGTTTCCAGGTGCTGTTTCAGCTTGGCATCCGATTCTTCTGCCGCGCTGGCGGTTCCGGCGAGCAGGCAGAAAGAGATGAGCAGTGCGGCGATCAGGGCCTTGTGGAACATGGAGCCTCCGAACCTTCGGTGGGTGGTGTTGTCAGACCGGGTCTCGGGCAAACGCCGGTGGCGGCCTGTGGATATGAACGTACTCAGTCGATTGTCGCTTGTTGCGATGCTTCAGCACACTGGGCCGGTGCGCAAAACATCGTGAGAGGTGCCCTTGTACCGCGAAGGGCAACGGCTGGCAAGAAGCCCCTATTTACAACCTATAGACGGCAGGGTAGCATCCGCGCATGAAAATCAGGTGCATCATAGTGGACGACGAGCCCCCGGCACGCGACGAGTGGCTCTACATGCTTTCCCGCATGGAAGATGTTGAGGTGGTTGCCACAGCCTCTTCCGCCACGCAGGCGCTTGAGGTCATTTACGAACATGAGCCCGATCTGGTGTTTCTGGATATAGAGATGCCGGGCGGCAACGGCTTTACGGTTGTTGAGCAGCTCATGGATATGGAAGACCCGCCCCTTGTCATCTTTGCGACCGCGTTCGACCAGTACGCCATCCGCGCATTTGAAGAGAACGCCATAGACTACATTCTGAAACCGCTTGAAGAACAGCGCGTTCGCAAGGGGCTGGACAAGGTGCGGCAGCGGCTTGCCCGTGAAAATGCACCGGATGCAGCAGAAAAGCCGCATGCGGAGCTGACGCAGCTGCTGGAAAAGATAGGGCAGCGCGATTCGTTCACGCGCATTTCCGTGGAAAGCAGGGGGCGCGTTCTGCTGCTGCAGCCGCAGGACGTGTATTTCTGCCGGGCGGATGACAAAAGGGTGTGGGTGCACACCCGCGATGACCGGTATCTGTGCCACGGCACGGTGAATCTGGGCAAGCTTGAGGAACGGCTCGGCGCGCATGCCTTTTTCCGCGCCAACAGGGCCGATCTGGTGAACCTTGCCAAGGTGCGCGAGTTTGCCCCGTGGTTCAACGGCAAATACACCATTATCGTGGATGATGCCGTGGGAACGGAAATCGTGGTCAACCGCAGCAGAGTCAAGGATTTCAAGGACCGCCTCGGACTGTAGGCGGCCATGACGCGTTCTCTACGCAATATTCGGGTACCAATATGACGACAGAAGTCTTGCTCGGTGTGCTCATCGAGCGTTTCGGGCTCATTGTGGCGGCAGCGTTTCTGCTGCTCTCCTTCCGTCCGCTGGAGCGCTTCGGCGGCAAGCATTCGTCTTCGCTGCAGACGGTCTTCTACATGTCCTTTTTCGGGCTGTTCGGCATTCTCGGCACATACAGCGGCAACGACATTCATCAGTCCGTGGCCAACCTCCGCGCCATGGCCGTCATTACCGGCGGCCTGTTCGGCGGTCCCGTGGTGGGTGCCGGTGCCGGTCTTATTGCCGGCCTGCACAGAAACCTCATAGACATCGGCGGGTTTTCCGCTGTTCCCTGCGGGCTTGCCACGTTCATTGAAGGGCTTGTGGCGGGCCTTGTGGCGCGCAAGCTGGGCGACGGGCTGGACTGGCGCGCCGCCGGTGCCATAGGCATTCTCGGCGAAACCCTGCACATGGGGCTGGTGCTGCTGCTTTCCCGTCCCTTTGACGATGCCCTGCATCTGGTAAAGATCATCGGCATGCCCATGGTTGTGGTGAACACGCTGGGGGCGATTCTGTTCGTGCAGATCATCAGCCTGGTATTCAAGGACCGCGAAAAGCGCGATTCCGACATGGCAGAGCAGATTCTCTCCATTGCCAACCAGACGGTATCGCACCTGCGCGGCGGGTTGAACGCGGCTTCGGCGCGTGAGACAGCGCGCATCATCTATGACCGTATTCCCATCTCCGCCGTATCCATTACCGACGATGTGACCGTGCTGGCGCATATCGGCATCGGGGACGACCACCACACCACCGGCTGCGATATCAAGACGCTCGGCACGCGGCGGGTGCTGGAAACGGGCGAACCGCTCCTGCTGAACGGCCCGGAAGACATAGGCTGCCATTTCAAGTCCTGCCCGCTGTATTCGGGCATTGTGGTGCCGCTTCGCAAGGGCGAGCGCATCATCGGCACGCTCAAGTTCTACGGCTCCAAGGAAGACCCGCTGGACCGCATACGCTTTGAGCTGGCCAAGGGGCTGGGAAGCCTCTTCTCGACGCAGCTGGAGCTTGAAGACCTGCATCTGCAGACGCGCATGCTGGCCCATGCCGAAATCCGCCGCCTGCAGGCACAGATAAATCCGCATTTCCTGTTCAACTCGCTGAACACCATTGCGGCGTTCTGCCGCACCAACTCGGACAAGGCCCGCGAACTGCTGCTGGACCTTTCGCGCTACATGCGCCGCAACCTTGATTCCAGCCGGGGGTTCATTCCCCTTTCCGATGAGCTGGAGCAGGTGCAGTCGTACCTCGCCATTGAGCAGGCACGTTTCGGCGACCGTATCCGCGTGCAGATGGATGTGGCACCCGGCTGCGAAAGCTGGCCGGTTCCGCCGCTGCTGATTCAGCCCATTGTGGAAAACGGCGTGAAGCACGGCATTGCCCGCAGAGAGGAAGGGGGGCTGATTCAGCTTTCCATCTCCCGGCAGGGCGACGAGTTGTGCGTGGCCGTGCTGGACAATGGTGTGGGCATGGCTCCCGAGCAGGTGGAGCACCTCATCACCCCGCGGGCCATGGAGTCCGCATCCGAGGGAATTGGCGTGATGAACTGCCACCAGCGGCTGGCGCAGATGTTCGGGCCGGAATATGGCCTGCACATAGACAGCCTGCCCGGACAGGGCACGCAGGTGCTGTTCCGCATCCCCAGAGCGCCTGTGTTGCAGTAGCTGGTCGGCTATTGTAAGGTATGCTGGTTGTTCTGGCGGCTGTTCTTGAAACGGCCGATTATCGGGGGGCGGGGGCTCACTCTGTAACTGTTAGTGTCGGTGGTGCGATGTCGTATATTGAATGGTCCGACGAGCTGAGTGTCGGGTATGCGCAGTTGGATGCGCAGCACAGGGTAATGCTGGAAATCATAAACGAGCTGTTTGACACCGTATCCCACGGGGCAAGCTGGGCCACCATGGCACTCATCGGCGTGAAGCTGATGGAATATTCTGAGGTCCACTTCGAAGAAGAAGAGGGGCTGATGCGCTCATGCGGTTTCCCCGGCCTTGCGCTGCACCAGCAGGAACACATTCGCTTTATGGAGAAGGTCCGCGATTTCATGGTCGCGGTTGAAGAAGGGCAGTCTACCGGCATGCTGCCCATGGAACTGTTTCATTTTCTGCAATCTTGGCTGGCGGAGCACATAATGCGCATGGACAAGGAATATGGCGTTTATTGCAGGGCGCACCAGGGGGCGGCGTAAATGCGGTTTGCCTCGTGGAATGTGAACGGCTTCAGGGCGGTGAGCAAGAAGCCTGAATGGGATTGGTTCCGCACCTGCGGGGCCGATGTGGTGGGCCTGCAGGAAACCAAGGCCACGCCCGAGCAGGTGGAAGAAGAGCACAGAAACCCGCAGGGCTTTCACAGCTACTGGTTCGCCTCTGAGGTGAAGAAGGGCTATTCCGGCACGGCGGTCTTTTCCCGCGTCGAGCCGCTGGCTGTAAATTTTGACCTGCCGCATGCCGACTATCGCGGCGAGGGCCGGGTCATCCATCTGGAATTCGAGCGCATCCACTATTTCAATATCTACTTCCCCAACGGGCAGTCCGGTGACGACCGTTTGGAATACAAGCTCGGATTCTACGATGCCTTTCTTGAACATGCGGAATCATTGCGCAAATCAAAGCCCATTGTGGTGTGCGGCGACTTTAACACCGCCCATTTTGCCATAGACCTTGCGCGGCCCAAGCAGAACGAAGGCACTTCCGGCTTTTTGCCCATTGAACGGGCATGGATGGATAAGCTCGTGGCCCACGGCTACACGGATACCTTCCGCCTCAAGCATCCCGGCGAAGCCGACATGTATTCGTGGTGGTCGTACCGGCTCAAGGCCCGCGAAAAGAACGTGGGCTGGCGTATCGACTATTTCTTCGTATCCAACGAGCTGGACGGTGCTGTGCGTGATGCATGGATAGAGATGGACCAGCACGGTTCGGACCACTGCCCCGTGTGGCTTGATCTGGATATCTAGCGGCGCATTTCGCCGTCTGGGCAGGAATACAAACGAAAACCGCACCGGGTGCCGCTGAGCAGCCGGTGCGGTTTTGCTATGTGAAGGAGGTAGTATCTAGTTCGTCGTAGTAAGTGAGGCTTCGGACAGAGCGGTTAGTTCTAGCAGTGGCACATTCCGTTGATATCGCAGCCATGGTGTCCGGCGCGGCGGGCATACTTGCCTGCGGGCAGGCCGGAACCGAATGCGTCCAGCGCGGATGCAAAAGCAGGCTGCGCGGGGCGGGCGTTGTTGTTATGTGCGTGGTGAAGACCGTTGCCGAATGCGTCCAGCGCGGACGCGAAATTGGGGGAATTCTGAACGTTGTTGTTCATGATTGCATCCTCATCGTCTGAATGTTGAAAGACCGTTTGCATGGGTTGCCATGCGAGCCTGTAACCGTTTCAGCGAGGAGCGCGGAGCGTTGAGCGGAGGACTTCTTCAGATGGTTGCCTGAAGGTTTCCCGCAGGGATGATTCCATCCCCTGATGAACCGTTGTCGCTCTGGTTCTTCGTCGTTGAATATAATTTGAGCACTCAAACAAGATTTGTAAAGGGGGTAGAGTGAAAAATATACTAACTTGTCCGTTGTAATGAGAAAGCCCTTCGCACAGGGATGCTGCGCAAAGGGCTTTCTGGATTTCAAAATTTGTCACTCTTGTGTTGATAGCTTGGTCGAGATAGCTTCAATCTGTTTTAGGCTTCTTGGTGAGAAAAAGGGTGCAGGGTGGGCTTTCGGGTGTTTTTTGTAAGTATCAAGGCAGGCTTTAGTGCACTCGTGGCAAAAGAGATTTGTCCGAGCTCGCTGTGTAGGCGAAGCCAAAGGGGTCCTGCACTTAATACAATTCATAATCAATGCCTTGCGAGGCTCTCAAGTGCTTTTGCAATATCCGAGCGTGCTTGAGACTCTGTTCTGTTGGTTGTGCTAAGCCCGTTAACGGCCCTATCGTTCTTTCTAGTCCTAATATCATACCTGCCGTTGGTTGAGTCAATGAGAATAGCGATTTCTCGGCTGTTGAGATTGCCTGAAAGAGTTTGGGTTTCTTGATTGAAATGTACTGGATATGCCGCGATTTTAGCGAGGTCTTGTTGCAGGTCGTATATGCAATTGTATCTATTATCCAGATTTGTTTCTAGAGCTTTTTTAATAAAATTAGTAAGTTGTCTCGAAACAAAAATGGGAATCTCCCTTCTATTTGGAAAGGTGCCATCAATGATAGCTTGTTTTAACGTGTTGCCAGTTGGATCGGCTTGGATGAGGGTTGTTGCTTGGCTGTCAAAACCCGCAGGAGACAGGAGTCTGTATGCCAAAAGCCCTAATTGGTAAATGTCAGATTGGAAGCTTGCAACCCCCATTGTTAAGTACTCAGGACTCATGTTTTTCCAATAGGTAGCAGGTGCCGGGATTATAGGAGCTGATAGGAATCTAGATT
The DNA here is from genome assembly GCA_047972125.1 of Halodesulfovibrio sp. Lineage (GTDB taxonomy): Bacteria > Desulfobacterota > Desulfovibrionia > Desulfovibrionales > Desulfovibrionaceae > Halodesulfovibrio. The sequence goes on along the minus strand of JBKEAK010000245.1, from coordinate 7,789 downwards.
GACCAAAATCGGTCAAGACTGGTTTGAAAGCCTCATCAAGTAATATATTTGATGGCTTGATGTCGTTATGGATTATTCTTTCAGAATGTAGATTTTCAAGTGCGTTGCATACATATAAAAGGATTTTTAAAATGTATGAAATGTCTAGAGTTTTTTCGTTCACTTGATGATTGTTGATTGTTCCTTGAAGACTGCCATTTTTAAAGTATTTTGTTACTATGCGATACTTATTGTTTATCGTGGCATCTTGTCCAGCGTATAATATTGGGCATATTCTTGTATGTTTTGCTTTTGAAATTAGTCTTGCTTCGTTGATAAATGCTGTAAATGCGTCTCCATTGACACTGTCTTCATCTATGTCTTTTACTGCGACTATCTTGTCTAAGTTTAAATCTGTTGCAATGTACGAGTCTGAAAAATTTCCTTGTTCTTCAAATCTTGACTCAACTCTGCCGAGAATAAATGTTCCGAAATTCATTTTACATCTCTCTCATTATATAAGCTGAAAATGCTGCTTCACCAGCATGTTTGTCATTGCCGTATGTAGCTAGGTCGTTGCAGTTAAGATTTAATTGATTAACAACATTGTTTAAGTCTGTGTCGAATAAGTCAATTCCAACACATGAATGTTCTTGATAGTAACATCCGTTACATGGAATAGAAGATGTTGCTCCTAAAGAAAGCAAAGCGCCCTCTAAGTATAGATGTTGACGAGCAGAATCTGTTATTCCTGATTGCCTAAAAGTTGATGATTCAGTCTTTTTAATCATAATTCCTGATATTGAAAGTTGCTTTACAAGATTGTTTACTATTTCGACAAAATAAGAAATGCATTCAGCAGTGTGATATTTTGTAGCGTTCATTCTTCTTACTTTCTGTTTGTATGTGAACACTGCTGGCGTCTCGTAACAAAATATTGATAAATTATTATCATCAAGGTGCGCGCATGTTATTTTTGAAGGTGTTACCCTTATTCCTAGGATTGACATGATTCCTCCGAAGTATATAGATCTAGACTATCAATATTTAATATATCTATAGTTTATTTTCTGTGGCAAGTAGAAAAATTATAATCTGTTATTTGTGAGCTAATAAAAACGGGCAGGTTCACACCTGCCCGTTTGCATTTCGTTTTATCAAACCGTACGGCTCCGCCGCTAATATTCCAGCGGCAACTCGTCTAGTTCGGCCTTGCTGAACACGGGGCCGTCCTTGCAGACGTAGTGATGACCGACATTGCAGCGGCCGCAGATGCCTATGCCGCACTTCATGCGGTTTTCCAGCGACAGGAAAATCTGGTCGCTCTTCCAGCCGCACTTATCCAGCACGGGCTGGGTGAATTTGATCATCACGGGCGGGCCGCAGACAAGGGCTATGGCGTTGTCCGGCTTGGGGGCCAGACGTTCCACAACGGCGGGCACAAAGCCGGTAAGGCCGCTCCAGCCGGGGAACTCGCGGTCCACGGTAACGTGACAACGCACGCCGCCAGTCTTCTGCCATGCTTCCATCTCTTCACGATACAGCAGCATGCCGGGGGTGCGGGCACCGTAGATGAAGTCTATCTCGCCAAAGCGGGAACGGTTCTTGGGGTCTTGCAGCCACACCATGGTGGAGCGCAACGTGGTCACGGCATAGCCGCCCGCGATGATGACAAGGTTCTTGCCCTCGTTCTGATCAAGCGGATACCAGTTGCCCATGGGGCCGCGCACGCCCATCACGTCGCCTGTCTGCATGTCGTGCAGCCGTGAGGTCACACTGCCTGCACGGAATACCGTGAAAAGGAGCTTGTTGCCCTCTGTGGGGCTCGAAGCGATGCCGATGGGGCTCTCGCCCACCCCGGGGATGGAAAGCTCCGCAAACTGGCCGGGATGGTATGCAAAGGCCTTGGCGTCCTTTTCATGCAGAAACTCGAACTCGAAGGTCCGCAGGGTCTTGTCCTCGGTTTCCACGCGCACATCCGAGATGCGCACTGGATAGGGCAGATAGGGATTCAGCATGGCTACACCTCCTGCCCTTCGGTTGCGGTGTCCGGAGCATTCATGGCGTTGATCACGTCGCGGATGTCGATGTTCACGGGGCACAGGCGCACGCAGCGGCCACAGCCCACGCAGCCCACCTCGCCGCCGCGTTTCATGGGGATGTACTTGTACTTGTGCATGAAGCGCTGGCGCACGCGGGCAATCTTCTTGCCTCTGGGGTTGTGGCCGGAGGTGTGCAGGGTGAACAGCGGGGCCATGCAGTAATCCCAGTTGCGCACGCGGCGTCCGTTGCCGCCGCTGGCGGGCACTTCATCCTGAATGTCGAAGCAGTGGCAGGTGGGGCAGACAAAGGTGCAGGTGCCGCAGTTTATGCAGGTTTCGCACACCCGTTCCCAATAGGGCAGGTTGTACAGCTCCATCAGGCTGCGCTGTTCCACGCGCTGCGTATCTATGGTCTTTTTCATGACCGCCTCTGCCTGCTGCCGTTTGGTCTGGGCGGCCTTCACGTCGGCTGCCGGGGCATCGGGCAGGGAGGCGGCAATGGCCTTGCCGCGCTCGGTAAGCGGCTTGAGCAGCAGATGCACGCCAAGGTCCACCATCAGGATATCCAATCCGGCCTCATGGTGCGGGCCGCAGTTGGCTTCCAGACAGAAACAGCTGGGGCAGGGCGAATTGCAGGCAAGGCCGATCATGACCGTGCGCTCGCGCTTGTCGCGCCAGTACACGTCGTTGGTCTGCTCGTCCTGGCAGAAGATCATGTCCATGAAGGAAAGGCCCTTGCCGTCGCAGGGGCGCACGTTCAGCAGCACGCGCTGTTCCGTTTCCTGCTCCACGGGCTTGAGCACCATGGCGTCCTTGCCCTCGGACTTGAAGCGCATCATGCATTCGCTCTGCGGAAACACAAAGTCCTTGGGCGACATGTCCGTGTTGACGAACTCGAAGGTGGGCGTCTCATCCGCCTCAAGCACCTTCCAGACCATCTTGTTGGGCACCTTCTTGTCCCGCTTGGGGGCATAGACCGTATAGTCCTTGCGCAGCGCCTCTATGAATTCCGCGAGGCTGTCCTTGCTCAATATCTTGTGTTGCACGGCGGCCTCCTACTTGAAGTGGTCTTCCGGATCGTCCGGCCTGTAGGTGGAAAGGGGCGGCTTGGTTTCGCAGTCCATGCCCGGTTCGTGGTTCCATTTGGCCCGCACGTCCTTTTCCAGCATGCTGGTCAGGCGGCGCATCTTGATGCCCTGCGGACAGGCCGATTCGCATGCGCCGCAGTCGGTGCAGCGTCCGGCACAGTGGAAGGCGCGCAGAATGTGGAAGGTCTGCACGTCGGCGGGGTCCTGCGTCTTGCCGCACCACTGGGGATTGGATTCGTCCACGAAACAGGTGGTGCAGTAGCACAGCGGGCACACATCGCGGCAGGCGTAGCAGCGTATGCAGTCTTCGAAGTTCTTTGTGAACTCGTCCCACCGGCGGTCGGTGTCGAACCGCGCCCACGGGGTTGCCACGGCGTTTATGTCGCCGCCTGCGGTTTCGGAAACAGGTTCCGTAACCACCTCGTCGGCCCCCACGGGGTTGCGGTGCATGCAGGTGTAGCAGTTGTCGCGCTTCACATCGCGGCGCTTGATGACTTCCACAAAGCATTCGCGCACGGCATTGCAGCCGGAGACGGTGATTTCGCCCAGATCCTCTTCAGGATCGTTCTTCAGCAGCTCGATGTTGCGGCCCATGAGCTTGGCTTCAACCTTGCGTTGGTCGAGCATGCCGATGCAGGGCACACCGATGATGTAGAGGTTGTCTCGGTTGATGCGCTTTTCGTGTACCAGCCCGTTCAGGTTGCGGGAAACGCAGCCCTGCGCCACCACGGCCACGCGGTCTTTGCGGCCGGAGGCGATGGTGGCAAGGTTGCCGCCGCAGAAGCTGCTCCATATGAGCTTGTCGCAGTCTTCGGGAGTGTAGGCGATGAAGGGCTGGGCGCGCAGGGGAATGGTGCCCTGCGTGTAGCCGATGACCGCATCCACCCTGCCGGCTTCAAGAAGCCTGCGTGCGGCGGCGCGGATTGCTTCGGTGCGGGTCTTCATCATGGTCAGCTCCTCCTGCCTGCCGCTGCGTCGAGCGCCTCAAGGTCTTCGTAGCACTCGTTCATGTAGTTGCAGGTGGGCACGGGCGGTATGCAGTCGTTGCACAGGTCTTTGACCAGCTTGGTATTGGGGCCGAGCTTGCGCACTGATTCCACCACGGTGATGGCCATCTGCTGGAATTTTTCCGCTTCGGCGGATGATATCCACGAAAAGTGGAGGCGGTCTTTCTCGATGCCTATGTATTCCAGCATGTCCTTGAACAGCTCAAGCCTGCGGCGGGAATGGTAGTTGCCGGTGCCGTAATGGCAGTCACCGGGATGGCAGCCGGAAACCCATATGCCGTCCGCGCCCTGACGCAGGGCATGGAGAATGAACTTTGGACTCATGCGGCCCGTGCAGGGAATGCGCACGGCGCGGAAGCTTGCGGGATATTCCATGCGGCTCACCCCTGCGAGGTCGGCAGCACCGTAGGAGCACCAGTGGCAGAAAAAGGCCACGATGCGGGGTTCGTACAGTTCCAACTCTTTCATGCAAACTCTCCTTGCGTCAGCCCGTGGCTAACCGAGCATGGCGGAAACCTGCGCCATGATGTCGCTGCTGGTGAATCCGCGAAGATCCGGCGCACCGGAGCGGCAGGCGGCGGCACACAGGCCGCAGCCCTTGCAGAGGGCCTCGTTCACTTCGGCAAAGCCGTTGTCGTCGGGGCTTATGGCGTTGTAGGGGCATACGTTCCAGCACACGGCACAGCCCACGCACTTGGCCTTGTTTATGGTGGCCACGGTGCCTGCCAGCGTCATTTCCGTGCGGCTGAGCACGGTGGAAACGCGGGAAACGGCAGCACGCGCCTGCGTGACGGATTCTTCCAGAGGCTTGGGATAGTGGCCGAGGCCGGCCATGAACACGCCGTCTGTAACAAAGTCCACGGGGCGCAGTTTGGAATGCGCTTCCACATACCAGCCCTCGTCGCTGAGGGTGGCCTTGAGCATCTGGGCAAGGTTGTTCACGTCCGGGGCGACAATGGCCGAGGCAAGGCCCAGCATGTCGGCTTCCACGGTCAGGTCTTCCTGCAGTACGTGGTCCTTGAAGGTGACGTTGATCACGCCGTCGATGACGGAAACCTTGGGGCGTGCCTCAAGGCCGAAGCGTGAGAAGATGACGCCTGCCTCGCGTGCTTCCTTGTACAGCAGCTCACGCTGCCCGTAGGTGCGCATGTCGCGGTAGAGCACGGTTACGCGGGTATTCGGGTTGGTGCGCTTGATGTGCAGGGCGCTTTCCACGGTGTGCGTGCAGCACACGCGCGAACAGTAGGGGCGTTCCGGCTCGCGGGAACCAACACACTGGATGAACACCACGCTCTGCATGTTCTCCGGCTTGATGGAACCGTCCATGAATCCGGCATCTATCTGCTGGTGCGTCATGATCATGGGGTGCATGCCGTATCCGTAGCGGCCTTCCGGCTTGAGCCCTATGCCGCCGGTTGCAAGCACCACGGCACCGTGCCGTATTTCCTGCTCCGCGCCGTTTTCCTTCAGGCGGGTGACAAAGTTGCCCACAAAGCCGTCCACATCCGCAATGGCGGTCTGCGTATGCAGGGAGATGAGCTTGTGCGCGCGCACCTTTGCTTCCAGCTCCGCAAGGTAGGGGGCAATCTCGAACCGGCCCTGCGCCACCCGCAGCTTGCGGGCGTTGCCGCCGAGTTCCGCTTCCTTTTCCACCAGATGCACTTCAAACCCCTGTTCGGCTATGCCCAGTGCGGCAGTCATGCCGGAGACACCGCCGCCCACCACAAGGGCGGTGGGGGTCACACCCAGCGTCACTTCCTTGAGCGGGGCAAGGTGTCGGGCGCTGGCAACGGCCATGCGCACCTGATCCTTGGCCTTGCGGGTTGCGCCTGCGGGATCGTTGGCGTGCACCCATGAACCATGGTTGCGGATGTTGGCCATGGCAAAGAGGTATTTGTTCAGGCCCGCTGCTTCCAGAGTTTCGCGGAACAGCGGTTCGTGTGTGCGGGGTGTGCAGGCCGCAACCACAACGCGGTTGAGCCTGTGCTTGCGGATGACTTCCGCAATGGCAACCTGCGTATCCTGCGAACAGGAGAACATGTTGTTTTCCACATGGACCACGCCGGGCAGAGCGCGGGCGTAGTCGGCAACTGCGTGCACGTCTATGACGCTGGAGATGTTGATGCCGCAGGCACAGACAAACACGCCTATGCGCGGCGTTTCGCCGAACACGTTGATGGCCTCGGGAACCTGCCGTTCAACCGTGCGGGTGCCGCGGGCCGTTGCCAGCGATGCCGTGGCGGCACTGGCGGCGGCGCTGGCTTCCATCACCGAGCGGGGAATGTCCTTGGGTTCCTGGAAACCGCCGCATACGTACACACCCTTGCGCGAGGTGCGCACGGGGTCGAAGGGGTCGGTTTCCGCAAAGTTCCATCTGTCCAGATCAATGGCAAAGGTCTCGGCAAGGTGCTTGGCTTCCGCCGGTGCCTCAAGCCCCACGGAGAGCACGACCATGTCGAATACTTCCGAGTGCAGGTCGCCCGCTTCGCCCACGTAATCCACCCGCACACCCTTGTTGCCCTCGCCGGGCAGGAAGGAGTGGGGGCGGGCACGCAGAATGCGCACGCCCTTGTGCATGGCCTGATTGTAATATTGCTCAAAGCTCTTGTTGTGGGCGCGCACGTCCATGAAGAAGATGGCCTGATCGTGGCCCTCGCCATGGGCGTGGTCTGCCGTGACCAGCGCCTGCTTGAGCGCGTACATGCAGCACACGTTGGAACAGTAGTCGTTGTCACACTTGTTGTTGCCACGCGAGCCCACACACTGCAACCATGCAATGCGCTTGGGTTCCGTGCTGTCAGAGGGACGCAGCACATGGCCTTGGCAGGGGCCGGAGGCGGAAAGGAGGCGTTCGTATTCCAGACTGGTGATAACGTCGGGTATGCGGGAGTATGCGTAGCTGTCAAAGGCCGACGGATCAAAGGTCTTGATACCGGGGGCAAGCACCACGGAACCCACGTTCACGCTGAATTCGCGGGGCTTGTCGTTGAAATTTACCGCATCGGCGGGACAGACTTTGGCACAGGCGCCGCATTTGCCCTTTTGCAGGTAGATGCAGCTTTCTTCGTCGATGGCGTATTTCAGGGGAACGGTCTGGTCGTAGAGGATGTGGACGGATTTGCGTGTGTCCAGACCGGCGTTGAAGGAGTTGGAAATCTTCTTGGGGCATTTTCTGGAGCATTCGCCACAGGCTATGCACTTCTCCGGATCAATGTATCGCGGAGCCTGCCGCAGGTGCACCGTGAAGTTGCCTTCATCACCTTCTACCTTCCGCACCTCGGTGAGGGGCAGAAGTTCTATGTTCAAGTGCCGACCGCACTCTACCAGCTTGGGTGAGAGTATTCAGAGTGCGCAGTCGTTTGTGGGATAGGTTTTGGCCAGTTGGGCCATCACCCCGCCGATGCCGGATTTGTTTTCTACAAGATAGACTTTGAATCCCGAATTGGCGAGGTCAATGGCGGATTGCATTCCTGCAATACCGCCACCAACCACCATGACGGCACCTTGGGAGGGGCCGGAAGAACCGGGAGGGGCATCAGACAGGCTCGACTTGGTCGCTGCGTTCATAGCTTCCTCACTGGTGAAACTTCCGCCGTTATCCTGACGGCAGAACGTTATTCGTCATCAATGTTGCACATACCGCAATCGCACAGATCCTCTCCGAGGTATTCGC
>JBKEAK010000244.1:0-13413 GCA_047972125.1 Halodesulfovibrio sp. | reverse complement strand
CGGAAAACAATGCCCCGGGGAGGAACCAGAGGAAGCCCGCAAGGCTCTGCAACCCTGTGAGCGCCCACGGGCCGTAGCGCCCTTCAAGCTTGCGCAGGGCAAGGGTATAGCCCGCCGCAGCCACCATGGCACCGCATTCCAGCGCGTTGCCGAGGGCGGGATTGGGGCCGTCCGGCGAAGGGGTTCCCGCTAGGGTCAACCATGCCACCCCGCCGCAGGAGAGTAACAGCCCCGCAAGCATGGTCACGGAAGCCTTTTCACCCAGAAACAGCGCGGCAAGCGCGGCCACCATCAGCGGCATGGTGGCGGAAATGGTACCCGCCTCGGAAGCGGAGGTATATTGCAGGGCGTAACTTTCAAGGGTGAAGTACAGGCAGGGCTGGAACAGGGCCACCACAAGCAGCCATTTCCAGTCACCGGGTTTGCGGTTGGCCCCCATGCCCCGCCGCAGCATGGGCAGCACCACAATGGAGGCGCAGACAAGGCGCATCCAGATGATGGTGAGCGGGGCAACCTCGCGCAGGGCGATCTTCATGCCCACAAAGGAACTGGACCACAGCCCCACCGCGGCCAGCAAGGCCATAGTGGGCAGGAACGCAGGCGAATTACGGGAAACCATGCTGCACCCTTCCGAAAAATGAATCCTGCCGCAGGCGCGGCAGGCGGTGTGATTGAGAAAGAAGTTTCTGCCTAATCGCTAAAGCCGATCAGGACAAGAACTATATGTTGTTACAGTCTGTTCCGCTATGCCGGGGAGTATCCCTCTTCCCCTCACATAAGCCCGAACATGCCGGTGAGCGATGCCACCCGCTTGCGCCTGCCGAACAGGGCTACCCCCAGAAAACGCATGCCTTCCGGTTCCAGCGCGGCCATGCTTGCCGCATATTCATCATAGCTGCGCGAGCGCTGAGCAATGTCAGAAAATCCCGCCACAATCAGATCGTCATCTGCCCGCGCCACGGCATGCAGCGTTGCCAGCTCATCCGCAGAGGCCTTGAGTATGGGAATAGGCACCTGCGTGATGGCAGGATGGCAGAAGCCGCCACCATCTGTCACATCCGTTCCCACCATGCCGCCTACCTTCACAGTTACCGCCGTTGCAAGCACCGCAGCCGTGTTGGCTGCAAGCCCCTTGGGCAGGTTCTCATCAATCACGAAAACGCATTTGGAATCCTTGTTCACCGTCATAGTACGCCTCCTGTGGTTTGAAGAAGGCACCCTACGTCATGCACGGGGCAAGGTATGGTACAATATTGCGACAGACGGTGGCTTTACTTCTTGCGGACAACGGAGTAGCCCGAAAGAACATTACAATAAAAATATTGCCATACCGGCACGATAGACGGTGCTTGGCAAGATCGTATTGATTGTCTCCCCTGCCCTGCAAAACGGCCTGAGCGCCAATCGAAAAATGGCCTGAAAACACGACGCAAACGACATTACAAACGGCATTGCAATCGACATCACAACCACCGGAACACTGCCATGGAACTCGACCACATTTACATCTGCACAGGCCGGAAAGCCCCGGAGGGTGACTGCCTCATACAGTTCGGACTGCAGGAAGGTTCTTCCAACGTCCACCCCGGACAGGGAACCGCCAACCGGCGCTTCTTCTTCCATAACTTCATGCTGGAACTGCTGTGGATAGCGGATGCGCAGGAGCTTGCAGCGCTGGAAGGCAGCCCCATCCGGTTGAAGGAGCGGTTCGATGCCCTGCCGCAGGGTGGTTCACCCTTTGGTCTGATCTTTCGTCCCGCATTGCCGGCACACGCCAAGGACAACGCCCCGCTGCCCGAGCATGCCCTCTACCGCCCGGTGTATCTGCCCGCCCCGCTGGGCATGCAGGTGGCTACGGATAACGGCGCACAAGAGCCGAACTACGTCTATCTCGACTTCATTACCCGCAGGGACAACTCCGCCACCGGAGAACCGCTCGACCACGTCCACGGCTTGAAAGAAGTGACTATGGCGCGCGTTACAGCCGCAACATCTGCCCCGCTTTCACGCACCGCAGGCCATGTAGCATCGGAAGAAAAAGTGGAGATTGTGCCCGGAGCCGAACATCTGCTGGAACTGTATTTCGATGGTGCAACACAGGGCATGTCGCGCGACTTCAGGCCGCATCTGCCCCTCATATTCCACTGGTAGCAGACCGGCAAAAGGGACCCAGTATGCCACATTCCGGCGAGCTAGATCTGGAAGACAGGACGTGCGGGTCGTGTGGAACAGTGGCTGCGGCACATGGTTCGGTACCCGATACGACAACGGGTACGACAACGGATGCGACGACTGGTACGACTTTAGGCTCGACAATGGGAACGGCTGCGGCACCGAACGCTGAGGTCTTCCTGCAGCTACCCGGCCATGCGATACAGGCGGGGAGTCGCTCCGGTGACTGTCCTGAATGTGCGGGTAAAATGGCTCTGATCGGTAAAGCCTGCGGCAAAGGCCACATCGGCTATGGGGGCTCCGTTCGCGAGCAGGTGCTTTGCATGGTTCACCCGCAGCTGGGTCTGCCATTGGTGCGGCGTAAGGCCGGTTTCATGACGGAACACCCGCAGCAAATGGCAGGCACTCAGGCCGCTGACGGCTGCAAGCTGCTCAAGCGTGACCTTTTCCGCCAGATTGTCAGCAAGATACTCACGGATACGCCGCACGGCAGCACGCTCAGAACCGGCAGGCGGCAGCTCGTCCCGCACGGAGCCATGCCGCGACAGCAGCAGAGAGAAGGCTTCCGTCATGGCAGAGCGCTTATTCAGGACATCAGGTGCACCGGCCGCATCAGCCCCCTGCGCCACCAGCCGCTGAAAGTTGGAAAGGGCGGCAAAGACCTCGTCATCGTCTATGACCAGCGAATCAAAAGCCGCCACATCTCCGCCGCTTCCCGCCGCATCATGCCATCCGCCGGACAGGTCCCGGGCAAGGGACCGCATGAGCGAATCCTGCACATAGAACATGCGGTAGGTCCATGCCCCCTCTCTGGGGTTGCAGTCGTGCACCATGCCGGGAGGAATAATGGCAATCTGCCCGCCGCGCACAGACTGCGAACGGCCACTAAGCCTGAATACGCTATGCCCCTCATCCACCAGCCCCACCGACCATGTGTCGTGCACATGCGCAGGGAAGCGATAGCCGTCGAAGTGCGAATAGCGCACCTCAACCGCATCAAGCGCATCATCACGCCAGAAACGCACCGTGGCGGAATCTGTGGCACAGGTCATGGGGAAACTCCTGACAGGCAGAGCTTTCATCCTCCCATACAGGGAACAGGTGCTCTGCCAAGCATTAACAACTTCGCGACTAACTGCGGGACAAACTTCGTGCCTAACTTCGGGACTAACTGCGAGACAGGTGAGAACCAACCTAGCCGCCATACCGTGCGGCGTCAATTTCAACGGTCAGGCCTTCCGGCACCGCCAGTCAGCGCACATAGGCAGATTCCATGCTCAGGCGGGCCCCGGCACACAGGCCGGAGTTGACATTAAGACAATACTGTCGGATAGTTGCACAATGGGAGGCAGGCCATGCATCTGACAATACTGCTGCTCGTGTTCAGCATGCTCTTTCTGGTCTACGGTGTCGTGAAGAGCGCACAGGAACGCGACCGCGAAGCACCAACCGATCCGAACTGGTACGACATAAAGCACTTCACCGAGGCTGCGGAGATCATCGACGACGAGGACATGCGCACCCTGCTGGACGAGTGCCTTGGCGCAGGCTCGCTCGATTCCGGCATGACCATGCGCGCGTGGGCCATGATCGGCTATTTTCGCGATGCACCCAACAGCCTGCATAACCCCGTGGCACGCAGCACCAGCCTTGAGCTTGCGGCCGCGCTGGAGCATCTGCTCGACGTGCTCGACAGGCTCGAAAACGACGAGCCAGCCCAGACGGACCACACTACGGAAGAAGCCACAGCACACAGTACAGAAGAAACCACCGGCACTTCCCCTCTTCAGGCCGCCGTTGCCCGCGTCGATGTTGCCTATCTCGCCTACCGTTCCTACTTCTACGACCTGATCGGGGAATAGATCGCCCCATTCCCTTCATCAATACAGAATCCGCAGGCAACTACTCCGGTCACGACATTGAAGGTTACGTGACACAAAGAATTGCCTGCGGATGTATACATGCTACGATAAACAATCCGGCAGAACCGAAAATTCCATCAGCAGTTCGCGCGAACTCTTATCCGTTACAGTGACGGAGACTTGATCACCATCAGCTTTTCCACGCTCATCTCACGCATGGAGTGAGCTATGCCGCCCACGCCCATGCCGGAGCGGCGGTATCCGCCGAAGGGCATCCAGTCCACACGAACAGCGGTATGGTCGTTGACCATCACTGCCATGGCATCGAGCCTGCGCACGGCATAGAGTGCGGCATCAATATCCTGTGCAATAACCGATGCCTGAAACGCATACGGCAAGGCATTGGCCCGGGCTATGGCCTCGTCGCGATCCGTGTAGCTGTAGACGCAGACCACAGGGCCGAAAATCTCCTGCTGCGAGACCTGCACATCGTCCGAAGGATTGAACAGCACCGTGGGCTTGTAGCAGGTATCAGAAAAACGCTCACCGCCGCACAGCACCTGCGCACCGGCCTCGCGTGCCTCGTTTACCCATGCCTCCACCCGTTCCACCTCTGCGGGGTTGATAAGCGGCCCCACTTCCGTGCGCGGATCAAGCGGATTGCCCACCACCAGACGCTCTGCCGCAGTGGCCATTTTGCGGGCCAGCTCACCGGCAATGGAGGCATGCGCAAAAATGCGCTGCACCGAAACGCACACCTGCCCGGCATGGTAGAAACCGCCCTTGACCAAGGCAGGCACGTGGGCATCCAGATCGGCCGTGGCATCAACAATCACCGGCGCCGCACCGCCGTGCTCAAGCGCGCAGGTGGCTCCCGGCGCAAGACGCGAACGGAGCATCCAGCCCACACGGGCAGAGCCGATGAAGGAAAGAAAGGCCACACGCTCATCCGCCACCAGCTTTTCCGCCACCGCACCGCTGCAGGGCAGGAACTGCACCCACTCTTCCGGCACACCGGCCTCGTGAAGAATGCGCACCACGTTGCGGCATGAAACCGGCGTGGCCGATGCGGGTTTCACCAGAGCGGGACATCCGGCTGCAAAAGCAGGCACCACCTGATGCACGATAAGATTCACCGGATGGTTGAAGGCGCTGATGGCCATGACCACGCCGCGCGGCTCGCGCATGGTCATGGCAAGCCTTCCCGCCGCAGCAGGCGTGGCGGTCATGGGCACCTCTTCGCCATGCCCCGTTGCAAGCTCCTGCACGGCCACGGCAAACCCGTTGATGGCCCTGTCCACTTCCACCACGGAATCCGCCCACGGCTTGCCGCCTTCCATAACGGCCTCGCGGATAAGCTCTTCCCTGCGCTCGCGCATGAGTCCGGCAGCCCTTTCCAATATGGCTATCCGCTCATGCGGCCGGATATGCCGCGAGCGGTCCCTGTAGAGCGCATAGGCCCGTTCAAGCGCGGCAAAGGCCTCGGCCTCGCCCACGGCTTCCAAGGTGGTGAAAAGACCACGGTCATACGGATTGAATACCTGCAATACGCCGGACATGCCGTACCTCCTACAATAGACAGGTCTTGCTGCGCAGTTCCTGCAGCAACACCCGTTCGTTCTCAGAATAATCCACGGGCAGCTCTATCACATGCACGCCGCCCTCGGAAAAACACGCGCGCAGCACCTCGCCAAATTCACCGCTCCGGGTGATGCGGTGCCCGCGCGCACCATAACTTTTCGCATAGGCCACGAAATCGGGGTTGCCGAAATCCAGCCCGTATACGGCAAGGCCCATGCCTGACTGTTTCCACTTGATCATGCCGTAGCCATCATCGCGCAGCACCACAACGACCAGATCAAGTTTGAGGCGCAACGCCGTTTCCAGCTCCTGCGAGTTCATCATGAACCCGCCGTCGCCGCACAGAGCCACCACCGCCCGCTCAGGCTGCAGCAGCTTGGCGGCTATGGCTGCGGGCAGTCCTGCCCCCATAGTGGCAAGCGCATTGTCCAGCAGCAACGAGTTGGGGCGATAAGCCTTGTAGTTGCGCGCAAACCAGATCTTGTACATGCCGTTATCCAGCGACAACACGCCATCGTCGGGCATGGCCTCGCGCATGTCCAGCACTATGCGCTGCGGTGTGGGCGGAAAGGTATCGGCAGCCTGTCCGTTGCCGTATACGTTTCGCTCCACTTCCTGCTTGATGCGGGTAAAATACTCATAGCTGGGCCTGCGGCAATCGCCCAACGCCTCGGTGAGCGAATACAGGCTTTCGGCAATATCGCCCACCACCTCGTGCTGCGGGAAATAGACCTGATCCACCTGCGCGGCGGAATAATTGATATGGATAACGGTCTTGCCGTCGTCCGGCTCCATGAAGAAGGGAGGCTTTTCCACCACATCGTGCCCCACGTTGATGATGAGGTCGGCGCGGGCTATGGCGCAGTGCAGGTAGTCGTGATCGGAAAGCGCGGCGGAACCGAGCGACTGGGGGTGCCGCTGGTCAACCACGCCCTTGCCCATCTGGGTGGAAAAGAAATAGATGCCGGTCACATCCACAAAGCCTTCCACGGCCTCGCACACGCTGTGCCGGTTGGCTCCCGCCGCTATGGTGAGCAGGGGGCGCTCGGCCTTGCGGATAAGCTCAACAGCCTTCACCACCGCGGCCCTGTCCGCCTGTGGAATATACGGCTCTGAAACCGTGAGGGGAGACAGGGAGACAACCTCTTCGGCTATGTCCTCAGGCAGTTCCAGATGCACGGGGCCGGGCTTTTCTTCCTGCGCCACACGAAAGGCGTCACGCACCAGTGCGGGAATGGCATTGCCACTCACCACCTGCCGGGCAAGCTTGGTCACAGGCTCCATCACGCCCACCACATCCAGAATCTGAAAACGGCCCTGCTTGCTTTTTTTGATGGGCTTCTGCCCCGTGATAAGCACCATGGGCATGCCGCCTAGAAGCGCATACGAGGCCGCCGTGACAAAGTTGGTGGCCCCCGGTCCCAGAGTGGAAAGACACACCCCCGGCTTGCCCGTGAGCCTGCCGAAGGTAGCCGCCATGAATCCGGCAGCCTGCTCGTGGCGGGTCAGCACCAGTTTTATGGATGACGTGCGGAGTGCCTCAAGAAAGGCAAGGTTCTCTTCGCCGGGAATACCGAAAATATGGGTAACGCCCTCTGCCTCAAGGCACCGGACGAACAATTCTGCTGCGTTCATGCATATCCTCTCAGATAAAAATGATTCCTGATAGGATATACAAAGAAGGCGCTGGGTTGTCAAAGAAAGGAAGGCACGGAGGGGACAGTTATCAGACAATTATCAAGCAGCCATGGTCAAGCTGCCTGACTTCACGCGCAGCCAGACTTCACATACTGCCCGACTTCACTGCTGCACAAGCCACGCAAGCTGGCCAAGCATGCAAGTCATACCTGTAATCAAGCCAGTCTGTCCCTGCCGCATGCAGCGTCCTTACATACTGAGGCCGCCGCACGCCACAGCAGAGCTAGCCGCGCGTGGCCATGCGTATGCCGCCAAGAATGAGTATGCCGCTGACAAAGTGCACCCAGCTTACCGGCTCGCCGAGCAGGATAACGGCTTCAGCGCCACTGAACAGGGGCAGGCTGTAATAGACTATGCCCGCCTGCGAGGGACCGATAAGGCCGACAGCCTTGTTCCAGCACCAGAAGGAAATGAGCGAAGCCCCCACCCCCACATAGAGCATGACGCCGAACAGCGAAGGCGTGAACTCGAAGCGCAGCCCCTGCGCCCATTCCCACGCCACACCGGGCACGAGCATGAGCGCGCCCACACCGAAGGTGAACAACAGAAAGGCGGCCTGCTCAATGCGCTCGGGCATACGGCGCACAAGGATGGTATACGCCCCGAAGAGCATGGCTGCGCAGAGCATCCACACATCGCCTATGGAAAATTCCAGCCCTGCAAGGCGGGCGAGATCGCCCCGTGTCACCAGCAGCACCACACCGCACACCACCACGGCAACGCCCACGGCGCGACTTTTGGAAACCTTTTCGCCAAGGAATATGCGCGCAAGCAGCATGATGAACAGGGGCGAGGTAATGGCTATGAGCGACATGTTCAGCGCAGTGGTGCTGCGTCCGGCTGCGTAAATGAGCGTGTTGAATATGGTGATGCCCAGAAGCGCGGTAAAGGCAAGGTGCTTCCAGTGCCGTTTCACCACGGCCCGTTCGCGCAGCAGGGCTTTCCAGCCCAATGGCAGCAGCACGGTAAAGGCCGTAACCCAGCGCAGAAAGGCAAGAGTAGCCGGGGGAACCACATCACTCAGGCCGCGCGCCACGATAAAGTTGCCGGACCATATGACAGTGGCGCACAGGGCGAACAGCACCCCGGCAATGGCGTTGCGTTTCAGGTCGCCCGCAGTCTCGTCCTGCGCGGTGTTCTCAGTGCCACCGGAAGCGTCACCGGTAGCGTCGCCGGCAGCATCACCGGCAGCATCACCAACAGTATCACGGGCCGTATTTGAAGACGCTTCCGCCGCAAGCAGTTCATTCTCTGCCGTGGAGAGTTCTGATGAAGAGGTCGGAGTCTGTGTCTGAGAATGCGAACGGGATTTCATGAGAACCTTCCGGGCGGTAAGAATGCTGCGGCACAATGCGCGGGAACTCCGTTCCTGCCGGAACGGACATGCCAAGGGGCTACGCTGAGGTCCTGCTCCTGTCAATCAGGACAGCGCACAATCCCGGGCGCACAATCCGGCATGTTACGCTCCGCCGCAGGCTGCAAGCAAAGGCAGGCGGACCTTACCTGCTACGGCCACTTGCAGCTTTACCTTACATGACCTTTTGCCTATTCTCCCGCCACACTACATCTCTCAAAGGATATTCCGATGCCCGGATACCAAGCACACATGATCGCCGGGGCCGGTATGGCCGGCGGCATAATAGGCGGAGCCACCTACATGGGCTGGATCAGCACCGACCCCATGTCCACCGCCATTCTGATCACCATATCCACACTGGCCGCCCTGTTCCCCGACTGCGATACGGAATCCAAGGGACAGAACTTCTTCTACGCCATCATGGCCGTAACGGACATTGCGCTGATCATTTACGAGCACTACAAATGGGCCAGCATACTGGGCCTGTTTGCCATGCTGCCCGCGCTTGGCAAACACCGTGGCTGGACGCACACTTGGTGGGCCATGCTGCTTGTTCCGCTGCCCATCATGGCGCTGCCGTGGGTCTTCTTCCGCACCTCGTGGGAAGAAACCCTGCCCTACTACCTTGCCGCCGTGGTCGGCTATCTCTCGCACCTGATTCTGGACAGAGAATTCTAACCGGACGAAACGAGGTTTTGCCATGACTCAGGACGCTTCAACTCCGCCCGCACCGGGACCGGCAGACGCCAACCCCTTCAAGCCGGAAGTGCACAAGGTCGACATGCTGCTGCATACCGGCATGATCCGCGGCCTGCTCAGCCGCATCGATTATCAGGATACCTTTGAATCCGAACTGCCGCAGGGTTGCCCCCTGCCCCTGCATATTCTGGCGCACCGCATGTTTGCCCATGCCCCCAAGGCTGTTGAACGCCTCATGCGCCTGCGCGACATGATAGTCGGACCGCTGGGACTGAAAACCGCAGGCAAAACGGCACAAACGCGCGGCACAAACGTCCCAAGTGGCGACACATTGCCGGAACCTGCCATAGGCGACCGGCTGGGCTTATTCAAGCTTGTACACAAGGAAGAGAACCTGCTGCTGTTCAAGGAATCTGACACGCATCTCGACTTTGTTCTGGCGCTCGAACGGGTGCCGGAAAGCGGAACAGAAAACGGAACAGATAACAGAACAGCCAGGCTGCGCCTGAGCACCTGCGTGCGATTCAACAACACGCTGGGCAGGGCCTATTTTCTGGTGGTTCGCCCGTTCCATGAATGGATTGTACCGCTATGCATGCGTGAAGGACTGGAACGTATCAGGTGATGGCTGGATGGAGCCGGGAGCAGGGCTGGAACAGCCTTGAAATTTGTCGCGGCTGCAAGGCGCAGCCATAAAGCTTGTCGCGGCCGCTACGAAACCTTGGCAAGAATGCGCAGGTACAGATCGCCTGTCCAGGGACCGATCTTGCGTCCCAGCCCTTTCAGACGAATGGGGCGCCCCACTACAAAATCCGGCGGCAGGGTTATTTCTATCTGCCTCGGTTCCTCATTCATGCCCTGCGACAGGGTGATACGGACACGGGCTCCCGGTGCCAGACTCTGCGGCTGCAGATGAATGGTCTGCTCGTCATCCATCTGTTTGCGCATCCAGCCTTTCACGCCTGCGGCAAGTCCGTGGGTCATGTCGAACGACAGCTTGGAATCGCCCCACTCAAAACTCAGCTTCCGCTTTTTGGGAATCCCGACCTGCTTGCCTGAATCGCGGCGTATCTGGCTGTAGATATCCTCGAATACCCGGCGGGCGAAGGGGTCCTTCAAAATGTCATTGAGCACATCTTCCTGCCGCACCTGCTGGCGGGACGACGTGAAACGCGCTCCACCGGCGGAACCACCGGTTTTCTGCGAACTGGCTTTGGAATAGGCATCCGATGCGCGCGACTTCTGTTCCTGCGAGCTGCCCCCTGTGCCGGACGCGGTGCCAGACGCGGTGCCGGACGTGGTGCCCGACGAAGTACCGGACGGGCCGGACTGGGAATCCTGAGAAGCCTGAGAGGCATCAAACCCCTTCTTGGCCTTGTCATACGTCTGCTGTGCCTTGGTGCGGAACCCTTCATCGGCACCACTGCCCGTGCGGGTGAGCAAGACATAGGCTTCGTTCAATTGCTGAAACTGGCGCGCCGCATCGGGGTTGTCAGGATGCAAATCAGGATGCAGCTCAAACGCACGCTTGCGGTAGGCCGATTTCACCTCGTCCACGCTTGCGTTTTCCTTGAGCTTGAGTATCCGGTAGCATTCCTTGAGCGTCACATGCCCTCCGCAGTAATTACCGCCTCTGGCGGCCAGTTTCAGGGTGCTCCCCTTGCCGGGGAACCCTCGCCTATTCGTCCAGTATCAGAGCACGGGCTTCGCAGGTCGGATCAGATGCCAGCAGACCGTTATCCTTGAGGTATGCGCGCCCCTGCTTTGCAAACTCCGCATGGCTTACATCACTTCGGATACCGGGGCAGAAATCTTTAGCCAGCTCAAGAGAATCCGGGTCCACCACGTTGCCTCTGAAATAGGGCCACGCGCGGCAGATATCCGGCTTGGCAATATGCACGCCGCATCCCTTGCCCGCAACAAAGAAGGTACAGTAGCCGTCCTCGCCCACGCGGATGAAAAGCTTGTCGCCTTTGCGCACGCCGTGGCGTTCTGCAAACTCATCCCCGGTCAGGTTCAGGTGAGCGGCAATGCGCACCAGATCCTTGGGGCTTACGACGATACCGCCCTCACCAAGACAACAATGCCCGCACATTTTGCAATCAAAGGCATCTTCACTCGAAACAGATTCGACAACCGAGTCGACAACAGGCTCAAAAGTCTCCACGCTCTTTTCCCCCAAATCGTATTCGCTAAAGCCGCTTGCGCGGCATTGTTCTTCTCTGTCTGATGCGGACATATGGCAAGGCTGTCCGCCCACTTTCCGAATCTTGTCAGGACATACGGGCACCGGTTTCTGTCACGAAGGCAGCGGCACCAAATCTCATAATGTCCCGGCGCGGGTGCATACGGCAACGTTGCATCCGCTGCCCACTCGGCTAGGCCGAGCAAGCAATACCAAACTGATCAGCTAAGCCGGTCCGGCAATGCCCAGTCGCTCAAGCTCCACCATCAGGCACTTGTCCTCAACAACCTTCACTCCCATTTCCGCCATCAAGCGGCCTGCATCCGGGTTGCTGATGCCGGACTGCATCCAGAAGACAGAAGGCATTGTCGCAAGGCGGCTCACCTCTTCCGCATGGGCAAGGCAGGCTTCCGAAGCACGGAACAAATCCACCAGATCCACGGCAACAGGGATATCAAGGATGGAGGCATATGTGGGCAGCCCCCACACGCTCTTGCGCACCGGATGCACGGGAATAACAGTGTAACCGGCATCAATGAGATAGCGGCCTACCATATCCACCGGCTGTCCCGGCTTGTCCTTGGCACCGATAACGGCGATGGTGCGAACCTTTTTCAGCACATCGCGCAGGGTATCGTCAAACAGCATTATTATCCTTTTTCAACATATCGTAATTAACCATCATACGCTTCACTACGGCCAAGTGCAATTGCACAGATTGCACAAATCCCTCGCAAAAACTGCAGCATTTCATCCTGCCACCGTGCAAGGTCCAATCCCTGCCAAAGGGGCGGAGATTGCGGTTTGGCGCGGCATCCCGTACAACACAACATCCGACTGGCCTGAAAATCCGGGCCGAGCCGGACCGAGCCTGATAGAGCTGATCGAGCAAAATCGAGCCAAGCCGTGTTTGATGCGGCAGGCGTTGTACAAACAGACCTCAGCCGATTACCAACGATCTGGCAGCTATCTGGCAGCTGTCAGGTAGCCATCTGGTAGCCATCTGGCAGCTATCAGGCGGCAATAAGACGACAACAAGGCGACTATCAAGCGGCCAAAACGTGGCCGTCACCCGATCATTATATGGATACCCCAATGGATACCCATACGAATATGACACTATCCAAGGAGCACACAGTGACCCGGCACACCGCCATTGAAGTCATTCCCGGAGAAGAGCTGGAATTACGCCACGCACGCTGCCGTGCCCTGCTGGATGCTCAGGCACCAGAGGCTTCAGGCATGCTCGTTTTCGCAAGGGTGAACATCTATCATCTCACCGGCACACTCGGCAACGGCCTGTTCTGGCTGCCCAAGGAAGGCGCGCCCGTGCTGCTCGTGCGCCACGGCATAGAGCGCTGCAAGCTGGAAAGCCCGCTTGAAAACATCCTCCCCTTCCGTTCCTACGGCGACATTGCCAAGGCGCTGGAAAGCGCCGGATCGCCGCTCGGCAGCATGGTGGCCGTGGAATATTCCGGCCTCACATGGCAGCTTGGCGAAATGCTGCGGGCCAAGCTTGCGGACAGAACCTTTGTGCCCTGCGACAACGTGCTCACCCTTGCCCGCTCGGTGAAAACACCGTGGGAACTTGCCAAGCTGCGCATTGCCGGACAACGCCACCATGAAAGCCTGCATGTTGACCTGCCCAGACTCATCCGTCCGGGCATGAACGAGCGCGAGATATCACACAGGGCATGGGACGCCTTTTTCGCACGCGGCCATTCGGGCATTCTGCGCATGAATTCGTTTGGAGAAGAAATTTTCCTCGGCCATGTCTCCGCCGGTGAAAACGGCAACTACCCCAACCACTTCAACGGCCCCCTCGGGGTCAAGGGCGAGCATCCCGCCACCCCGTACAT
>JBKEAK010000243.1:0-4998 GCA_047972125.1 Halodesulfovibrio sp. | reverse complement strand
GGGGACAGACGGGCGGTGCTCTCGTGGGACTGGGTGGTGTGCCTGTTCACCCTGATCCTGCTTTGCGGTGTGATTATTCTCGGGCATGCGTATTTCGGGCGGCAGCAGTAGGGCAGGGTGGCAATGCTGCGGTCCCTGCTGAACGCATCGGAAAATGCCATGCTGCTGGTTTCGGCTGAAGGCGATTGTTTTCTCGGTAACGAAACCGCAGACCGGCTCTTCGGAGCAATAGACTACGGTGCGGGACAATCGGGATTCGGGCTGCTGTTCGGCGAGGACGACCGCGAACGGCGGCTGCGTGCCGTAAGCCGTGTCGTGGGCACTGGTGCACCCATGGATACGCTGCACGAGCATGGCAGCCGCATCTACAGGCTTTCCATGCATCCCATCCAGCGTCAGAGCGGGGTAGGCCCCTTTGTAGCCATAACCTTTCATGACGTGACCGAGCGCAATGCCAGAGAACAGCTGGTGAGCGAAACCTTGCGGAACTTCCACCTGATGTTTGAAGGAGCACCGGCAGGTATGGCGGTGCTGAACAGCAACATGACCGTGGCTTCTGCCAATACGGCCATGGGACGTTTTCTGGGTTTCTCCGCACGCGAGCTGGAAGGATTGCTTCTGCGTGATCTGCTGTTCCCGGAAGATGCGGAAGCAACACGGCTGGAACTGCACAAACTTTTTGCCGGTGAGACCGACAAGATTCATGTTGAAAGGCGGTTCATGCACAAGAGTGGTGTGCCGCTCTGGGCATCGCTGCATGTGGTGGCTGAGCGTTCGGACGCCGGACTCATTGAAAGCCTGATGGCCTACGTGGTGGACATACACGAGCGCCGGACTTCGGTTGAGCGGCTGCGTGAGAGCGAGCAGCGCTACCGGGAAATATTTGAGCGGGCCTCGGATGTTATTCTGCTTATCAACCTCTCCTCGGGCAGGATAGAAGAATACAATCAGGCTGCGGTGGCACTGCTGGGCTATACGGATACCGAGCTTGAGAGTCTCGAGTGTTCGCGCCTTGCCGTGCAGGGCGGGGCTGGCGATTTCGAGGGGCTGTTCGACGAAGGGTTGGTAGAAGGAGCGTTGCGCCGCAAGGATGGTTCCTCCATGGAGGTGCAGGTGCATACACGCATCCTCTCCGCTGCGGGGAGGCGGTATGCCCTTTCAATTATCCGGGATGTTACGGGCCTGCGCGAGGCGGAAGCCTGCCTGCATCGTGCCCGCAGGGCGAGTGAACGGGCGGAGCAGGCATCCGAATCCTTCTTTGGCAGCATAGGCGACGAATTGCGCACCCCGTTGCAGGGCATGATGGGTATGCTCCAGCTGCTGGCGGAAACGCCTCTCACTGATCTGCAGCAGCGCTATGTGCATATGTCGCAGGAATCCGGCGAAGGGCTTATGCGGTTCATGGAAGACCTGCTCGAATATGCCCGGCTCACCTCGGCCCTTACCTTGGAACAAGGGGAATATGGAACGTCCGACGGGACAGATGACACCTCGCGGCCCTTTGTCGTGGACGACATGATGGTCTCGGTGGTGAACGTTCATGCCCCGCGTGCAGCCCGTAGGGGGGGATCACTCACAGCCTCCATAGCCTCCGTGTTTCCTGAAATGCTTGTGGGAAACGCCGCAAGGCTGCGCCGGATCATCTCCAATCTTGTGGGGTATGCCGTAGAGGGAACAACGAATGCCAACATCTGTCTGGAGCTCAGGCAGCCTGCCGGGGAAACCAACCTGCTGAAAGACGGCACGCGTATGACGGAATTTGCCGTGAGCGTGGCGGCGGACGATCTGGCAGAATGGACCGAGTGTGCGCGCAAGGTGATTGGCGGAGAAGGCCGCATCATGCAGTGCATGGGCAGCTTCGGACTGGCTCTGGCCGCCAGATTTGTCTCGGCACTGGGGGGGAGTCTTGCCGTGGAAGAACGGCGGGAGTGGATTGAGCTTGTCATGCGGGTGCCGCTGCGGTGGAACCCCGTGGACAGATCAGCCGAACGGGTGCGGACATTGGCTGCACAGGCAGCTGCCGAGCAGGCAGCCGGGGATAATGCGGAAGAGGCCCCGGGTACGGATTCGTCCGCAGATGATGCGCAATACCCTGTCATCAATCGTGAAGAAGCGGCTCCCCTCCTTAAAGGGGTGAGAATCATTGTTGCCGATGACGACAGGATAAACCGGGTGGTCATCGGCCGCTGGCTGGAATTGTTCGGCGGCAGTGTGGCCTATGCTGAAGACGGGCAGGGCGTTTTTACTTTGCTGAAGAGCGGGCGGTATGACTGCATTGTGCTTGACCTGCAGATGCCGGGGCGTAACGGGCTGGAAGTGGCCAGAGCGATACGCGGCGGCGAATGTGGCGAGGCTGTGGTTCATATGCCCATTGTGGCGCTGACGGCTTTCTCCGGCAAGGAGAACGAAGAAGCCTGCTTTGCTGCGGGAATGAATGCTTTTCTGGCCAAGCCGCTGGACCTGCGCAAGCTCTCGGAGGTGTTGGCCCGCCTGCTGGAAACCGGCGGTGTGCTTTCTTCTGCGGAAACCAAGGCAATGATGTCTGCCGGGGGTGATGGCAGGCTCTCGCGTCCCAACTGATGTTTGCACGGCAAAAGAAAGCCCCCGCATGCGGTGAACCTGATGCGGGGGCTTTGTATTTCTACTTGGCGTCCTGTTTCTGCGCTTCGGCGACCGGGTCGTAGCCCAGCACTTCCGGCAGCCCGGTTCCCGTGTAGCTCTTGCAGCCTTCTTCCGTACATTCAACTGCCTCAATCACTTCCGCCTCAAGAATTCCTTCCGGCTTGGGGGAGTGGATGATCAGCAGTCGGGAAGAAGAAGGGCTTTCGACACCCGGCTTGAAGCGGTAGCGCACCAGCCAGTCGCGCTTGCCGTCCTGGTTCCAGTCGAGCAGGGCGATCAGCGTGTAAATGTCCGTGCTGAACTCGCTCACCACAACAAGGGACGATTCGTTTATGTTAAGCGCCTCGCCGGTGGATGTCATGCTGGAATGGGTTACCGGTTCCGTGGCGTCCGCACGCTCCTCCGCATTCCACATGAATCGCAGAGAGAGGCGTTCGTAAAAATCTCTGCCGAAGGATTTCGGCCTGTATTCGCCCTCGGGAACATTGGTGCCGTGCAGCAGCAGCGGCGTTTCCGGTGCCGGGGTTCCGTTCGGGGTCAAAATCTTGCGCTTTACCAGTTCGGGCAGGAACCGCTTCGTAAATACGGCAAAGTCCGCTCCGTCCATAATGGTCAGGGGAGGTTCAACCGGAATGACCGTGGCATTTTGAGTCACAGGTGCAGCCGGAGGTTGTTGGACGACGCAGCCCGCGAGTATAAAAAGGCTCAGGCAGGCGCAAAGCAGGGTGACGAGGGTTGGGGTTTTCATGGAGTACCGTGGTGCTTAATAGAGATTACTGTTCGTGCAGTTTGAACCTCAGACGCAGAATGCCATCCTCAAAGTCATGGGATATAATGGAAAATGTGCCGATTTCGGCTGTGTTGGCAACGTGTTCGCCAATGCAGGGACAAGCATCATATTCTCCGATATGGACGATGCGGATGGTCCGGATGGAATCATCCGGAAGTTTGCCGAGGTTGAATCGCGCAGCAGCGGCCGGCTTGTCAAGAATCTCCTCGTGGACGGGAAGGTCAAGACGGAGCTGAGTGTTTACTATCCTTTCGATTTCCTTCACTTCCTCATCTTTGAGCGGCCGTAAAAAATGATAGTCGCACTTGGACTTTTTCTTGTTCAGATGAGCGGAGAAACAGCGGTCGCATCCGAACATGCGTACCATGGTCTGGTTGAGCAGATGCTCCGTAGTGTGCATCTTGGGTTCATAATCCTTGGCCATTGTTGTGTTTCCTCCATGAAGAACGGGTCTGCATCCGCACAGGCGGATGCAGACCCTGCTGCGAAATGGTGATATGTGCGGAGGCTGCCTACAGCGCGGCCTTCTTTTCCATGCGTTCGGCCAGATCAAGCAGGTTTTCGTGCATGGACATGATGGCAGGGAACACGCGGGGATTATCCTGCACTCTGCGGTATACCCACTGGGCGATATACACGTTGGTGCCATCGTCCTGCATGGAAACCCACTTGTACTTGCGCAGGGCGTTGGCAAGCGATTCCCTTGTGCGTTCGCGCTGTATTATGGCTTGCTGGTAGGTCTTGCCAGCACCGTCCATGGCAGTCTTTGCCTTGGCAATGGCCTTTGCATCCTTGGAATCGGCTTCGGAAAGCTCCTGATAGCGCAGCAATGCGGTCTGGAACTGCTGGTTCGCTTCCAGAGACTTCTTGGTGGATGCGTGCAGCGCGTCCACTCTTGCCATGGCGTCTTCCATGAGAACACAGGCGCGCAGAACCCCTGCGGTTGCCTGCACCTTCGTGGAAAGCAGGTGGTGCATTTCCTTTATTTCCATGCGGGTCAGGTTGCGTTCCTCACCCTCCACATTACGGACAATCTGTCTGGCTTCATCCTGCAGGGCACTCATGAAGCGGTCTGCATAGAGGGTGTACAGCGCGTCGGTCATGGTGGGGGTCAGCACATAGCGCAGCACGCTCTGGCGGCCCTTTCTGATGTCGTCGCCGGACCATGTGAGGCCGGTCATCTCAACACCGTAATGCATGTTCAGCGTCTTGGTGCCGGTTACGAGAACGCCCGTATCCTCTTTCTTGGCTGCCTCGGTGCCGGCAGGGTAGTAGCTGTCCGCAAGGTAGCGGGCCAGGTCGGTCACAAAACTCAGGGTGATGACGGAGTCGTCCTGCACCTTGGGCATGACGCGTCCCACGTTCTGGGCCTGACCGGTGGCGGTTTCGCCCGTCTGTGCGGAAGGCGCGTTCTCGGTCATGACCGTGGAAGGAGCCTGCCCACCGGCAAGGGCTGTCCCTGCGGTCTGCGATGTGGCGTTTGATGTGCCGTTTACTGTTGCCTGCGGTGTTGTGGGAAGCTGCAGCCGCATCTGGCTCTGCTCAACAGGCGGAGGCGCAGGACGTGTCAGCTCCCGTGCGGTATC
>JBKEAK010000242.1:0-15588 GCA_047972125.1 Halodesulfovibrio sp. | reverse complement strand
CCCGCTCTTGGGGTCAACAATATAAATAATGCCCTCGTGCATGTTCACGTTCTCACCACGAAGCGCAAAAATCTCTCCAGCTCTCATGCCGGTATGCAAGCTCAACAAGGCAATCCTCGCCGTGTCCACACTTCGACCGCAAAGTTCATCCAGCAGCATGGCCGCTTCCTGCTGCGTCAAAAAGCGCGTGCGGTCATTATCCACGGAAGGCATAACAACCCCCTCAACGGGAGAAGGCCCCAGATACTCACCCCACGTCCGCATCATATTATATACCGTCTTGATGATGCCGATGTAATGGCGGATCGTCGCAGGCCGGGCCACATCATGCAGGCCGGTCACAAGCTCCTGAAGCTTGCGGGTGGAGATCTGGCTCAAGTACATGTGCCCGAACGCCGGCGACACAACAGCCGAATACATCGACCGCACCCGCCGTTCAGAATCCGTGGCCGCAAGGTGGCTGGAGCAGTACATTTCAAACGCCTGGTCAAGGGTCAACTTTTGCGTCTTGGTGACCACACCACCCTGCCGCAGTTCGCGCAGCCGGTCATCCCGCACCTGCTTTGCATAGCCAGCCGTAACCCCTTCAGATTTCCACCCGACCTTTTCAAACACTTTCCTTGACCCAACCTTGTATGTTATGTCATAGCACACGTCCGCTCGGCCTTGATGTTTCCGTGAAGAAGACTCACGAAAATACACGCCGGGGAATCTGGTTCTTTCGCGTTTCGCTGCTCCCATTTTGCTACCCTCTCTGCTACCCAAAAACGGATTTATCCGCAAAACAGAGATACTCTTAGCAAATACCAAAACAGCGGAAAAGCCCGAGATTGCTGGGTTAGATAACAACTGGGAAATGCAGAAAAGTCGCCCTCTGCCCGCTCATAACCGGCAGGTCGCAGGTTCAAATCCTGCTGGGCCCACCACTTTTTTGCTTATCGGCACAGGTGCACTGCATGTGGTGCACGATGCAAACGGAACACAGGTGCTTTCATCGGGATTTGTTCGCGGAAGCGCCTGTTTTTTTAAGGCAGACCATGAAAGCGCTGGAACTCATTGCCGCCATAGAGCAAACCGCCATTCCCGCAGGGGCAGCCTCGTGGGACAAGTGCGGCGTACAGGTGGCGGGCAGACGTAATTCCGTGCGTTCCGTGGCTGTTGCGCTGGACCCCACTCTGGATACGGTGGAACGTGCCCTTGCGCTGGGGGTGGATTTCATCCTCACCCACCACCCGCTATCCATGAAGCCCCGCTTTCTCGACTCCATCGACGATCACTACCGCACCGTTGCGGCGCTCATAGAAAGCAAGGTCTGGCTCTACAGTGCCCATACGACGCTGGATGCCAATCCGGAAGGTCCGGTCAGCTGGCTGGCCGACGAGCTTGCGCTTGAAGATCGCAAACTCATCGAACCTACCCGCCTCTTCGAGATAGAATCCTTTGCCTTTGCCGCTCCCGCCACGTTTGACATGCAACTTCTCACGGCATGGGCTGCGGATGAAGGGGTGGAAAACGCCACCAGAAACGGCGACCTGATACTGGTAACCTGCCGACAGGACAAGGCTTCCGGCCTGCGGGCCCGCATTGCCAACGAGATTGGCGAAGTGCCTGTTTTTCTCGCCTGCCCTGCGCAGAAGCCAGCAGCCCTGCTCGGCTTCGGTTGTATCGGCACCCTGCCGGAACCGATGACCTACGACAGGTTCTGTGATACGCTTGCCAACGTGGTAGAACGCGATTATTGGGTCACCAGCGGCCACGTGCCCGGCACTGTTTCCACAGTGGCCTATTGCACAGGTTCAGGCAGCAGCCTTGCCGACACCGCCTTCCGTATGGGAGCGGATGTCTTCATCACCGGCGATGTGAAATATCACAGCGCCCTTGATGCCATTGGCTGTCTGTTGGACGTGGGCCATTTCAGCCTTGAAGAAGAGATGATGCGGCGCTTTGCCATGCAGCTCGGCGAATCGCTGCCTGACGTACAGATATTTTACCTGCCCGCGCAGGACCCCATGCGCCTTGCCGTACGAGGCGCACGTTAAACGATATTTTACCCCTGCCCCGGCACGGCCGGAAGGGTTACTGTTCAGGAGGAATGAACCTTGAGCCTGTATCTGAAACAGATCGAACAGCTTGTAGCCCTGCAGAGGGTCGACGACGAAATTCTCGTCATTGCGCGTGAACTTCAGGACGCCCCCAGCGAAGTCAAAGGCCTGCAGGAACGTTTCAATGTTCTCGACGAACAGCGTAACCGCATCCTTGAAAAGATCGAACACCTCAAGGAGCAGGAAAAGCGCCTTGGCGGTGAAATCGAAAATGACGCCCTGAAGGTGAAGAAGAGCAAGTCCAAGCTTATGCTCGTGGGTAACACCAAGGAATACCACGCCATGATGCGTGAAATGGACAACCTTGAAAAGGTGAACCGCCTGCGCGAAGAAGAAAAGATCGCCCTTGCGGAAGAGCTTGCCCGCCAGCAGAGCAGCCTGCAGGAACTGGACGAAAGCTACCTTTCCCTCAAGAGCGAGCTGGAAGTGAAGCAGGCCAGCCTGCAGGAACGCATTGATGAAGCCAACAAGGTCATCGAACAGCTCACTGTGAAGCGCACCTCCGCCTGCAAGGAAGTTCCCGCTCCCATCCTGAGCCGTTACGAATTCATCCGTGAGCGCCTTGACAACCCCGTCATCGTTTCCGTTGACTCCGGTGTCTGCAACGGCTGCCACATTGCCATTCCGCCCCAGAGCTTCATCGAACTGCAGAAGGGACACCAGATTCTGAGCTGCCCCAACTGCCAGCGTCTCATCTACTGGTGCGAACACTTCAGCGAATGCCCTGCTCCCACTCCGGCACCGGCCGTGAAGGAAATGGTATTCGGCGAAGATCAGTAATCATTTTTCGGAGTTGGACGGGTTATCGCTGCGGACCTCACGGTCCGGAGAGGAAAGTCCGGGCTCCGCAGGGCAGAGCGCTGGGTAACTCCCAGGAAGAGTGATCTTCGGACAGTGCCACAGAAAGCAAACCGCCACAGGCTCGCCTGTGGTAAGGGTGAAACGGTGGGGTAAGAGCCCACCAGATGCCGCGGTGACGCGGTGTGCTAGGTAAACCCCGTTCGGAGCAAGACCAAATAGGGAAGCATTTAAGGTCGGCCCGGCCGCTGCTTCCGGGTAGGTTGCTTGAGGTTATGGGTAACCATAATCCTAGACGAATGATAACCCCCCTGCAAAGGGGACAAAACCCGGCTTACAGTCCGACTCCTTTGGATTCAAAAGGGCGCCACGTGCGCCCTTTTTTCATGTTACCGTTACGCGCAGCAGGCGCAACACTGTTACGGCAGGCGTATGAGGTCCCAACCGGGATGAAATGAGGGCAAGCCCCTCTCTCCCAAAGTCAATCATGCCCCCACGCAGTGTTCCCGCCACCATGCGCCCATGCATTTACCGAGGAATATTATGAAGTGCTGGTCCATCATCCTTGCGGCAGGCAGCGGCAGCCGACTTGCCCCCACCGCAGGCGGCAAAAAGAAACAGTTCATCGAATGGAAGGGAGCCCCCCTCTTCTGGCATTCGGCCGTTGTGCTTTCGCGCGTCGCCCGCATGCAGGGCGTGGTATTCGTTTTTCCTGATGAGGATCTCGAATTTGCCAAAGAGCAACTGGCTTCGCTGGATAAATTCCGTTGCCTTGGCATGCCATGGTTCGCCGTGGCCGGTGGTGAACGCAGACAGGATTCCGTGTATAACGGCCTTGCCGCCCTGCCCCGTGAATGCCAGACCGTGCTCGTGCATGATGCGGCCCGTCCCTTCATGACTCCCGCCCTTGTGAACCGGCTGCTTGATGCGCTGAAAGGCGGCGCACAGGGTGTCATTCCCGCGATTGCGGTTACCGACACCATCAAGGTTGTGGATGGCGGCATTGTCACCGCCACGCCGGAACGTGCCACCCTGCGTGCCGTTCAGACGCCACAGGGTTTTATGCGCCCGGTCCTGCAGCAGGCGCATGAGGCCTGCCGCGCTGAAGGCTGGCAGGTCACCGACGATGCCTCCGTGCTGGAACAGGCCGGAATTCCCGTTGCCATAGTGGAAGGCGAACCCACCAACATCAAGATCACCCACCCGGAGGATCTCTCCATCCTCGAAAGCCAGACCAACGCCGCCCCTGCCATGGTTCCCGTTGTCGGATGGGGATATGACGTGCACCGCTTTGGTGCAGGCCGTCCCATGAAGCTGGGCGGAGTTCCCATTCCCGGCGGCCCAGAAGTTGTGGCGCATTCCGACGGCGATGTTCTGCTGCATGCCCTGACTGATGCCCTGCTTGGCTGCATCGGCGGCGGAGACATCGGCGAACATTTCCCCGACACCTCGGCCGAGTTTGACAACATATCCAGCGGTATTCTGCTGAACGAAGTGGCGGATAAGGCTGCTCAGGCAGGGCTTGTCATCACCAACGTGGATGTCACGGTCATTACGCAGATTCCCAAGCTTGCCCCTTGGAAGGAACACATCAAAAAGAATATCTGCCGCCTGCTCAAACTTGAGCCGATACAGGTCAATGTGAAGGCCACCACGGAAGAAAAGCTCGGCTTCACCGGTGAGAAAAAGGGCATTAAGGCGGTTGCCGCCGTTTCGGCACTTCGGCCGGGCATCTGATCCCCCTGTTCGCCGAAGGCAATTTAGTCAAAAGAACGTTGCCAGCAATCAAAAGGCCGGAAGCTCACGCTTCCGGCCTTTGTTCGTTTATGAAGGAGGCGCAATCGGCAGGGTCAGAAGGTTACCACTTCATACCCTGCATCCATGTATTGACTCATGGAAGGATGCCCGTGTATGTCGCCGATAAGGGGAATACCCTCGGCTTCAATGGCCTTGTCCACATTCTGCTTCACGGAACAGGCGTGGCAGGCCCCTACAAACAGTCCGGCCTCCTTTGCCTGCGCATAGAGCTTGTGCATGAAGTGATGCCTGTCCGCTATGGCGGGAATGACTGAACAGGCAGCCCCTTCCACCACAATCTTCACTCCATAGCCCTTTTCATGCATATCCAGCGCGTTCAGCAGAACATGCACAAAACACAATACTTCGCCCGTGAAGGGGAACAGCGCAACTTTCTTCATGATGCACTCCCGAACGACCGGCAATTCTGCCAGCCGTTGATCAGATATACGACTTCATGATGTCTTCAAGCACCGCCTTGTCGACGGGTTGCTTGCCAAGCGCCCCATGCTTGCAGACGGCAACGCGCTCATCCAGAGCCTTGCGTTCTTCGTTACGCCACAGAATGCCAATGGGAATGCGCTCGCCGAACTCATTGGCCTTGGCCATGGCGGCGTCCCAGTTGGTGGGGTCATAATCCGGGCCGACTTCGTAACAGCGCTGCTTGTACCAACCAAAGGTGTTCACCTTGTTGAAGGAGATGCAGGGCGAGAAGATATCGACCATGGCGAAACCGGGATACCGGATGGCCGCCTGAATCATCTCCACGAGATGCGGAACATTCCCCGAAAAAGCACGCGCTACAAAGCCGGCACGCATGGCCACAGCCACGGCAATGGGATTGAACGGCGCATTGGTTACGCCATCCGGCTGTGATTTGGTCACATGCCCTTCTGTCGTGGTGGGGCTGGCCTGCCCCTTGGTGAGGCCGTAAATCTGGTTATCGTGCGCGAGCAGGGTGATATTCACGTTCCTGCGGATGGCCGCAAGGAAATGGTTGCCACCTTCGCCGTAGTTGCAGCCGTCACCGCTTTCCGCAATGACGGTAAGCTCCGGGTTGGCCAGCTTGACCGCCTGAGCGGGCGGCAGCCCTCTGCCGTGCAGTCCGTTGAAACCGTTCAGCGTAATGTAATGCGGAGCCTTGGCGGCCTGACCAATGCCGGAAACATGCGCCACCTGATGCGGAGCAAGGTCCAGCCCTGCAAGAGCCTGCTTCAGCGCCTTGAGAACATCGTGGTTGCCGCAGCCGGGACACCATGAGGTGTGGTAATCGCCATAAATACTGATATCAAGCATGGGAACCTCTCAGGCTATTCGGCCAGCTTGCCGATGATGTAGGAAGCGGTGAACGGACGACCGTCGTACCGGAGCAGTGTCCTGTGCGGCTTGAAACCGGTCTCCTGCCGCAGCAGTTTGGCGAACTGAGCCGTTCTGTTGCCTTCCACGCAGACGACATCGGAAACGGATTCCAGCAGCGGCATGAACTGTTCGGGGGCAAGCGGCCACACCTGCGAGAAGCTCAGCACGCCCACGCGGCGCCCTTGCCCGTTCAGCATATCTGCGGCTTCGCGGGCCGCACCTTCCGTTGATCCCCAGCAAAGGAGCAGAGTCTCGGGCTTGTCCGCTCCGAAGAATTTGGGGGCAACCACTTCGGAACGCATGCCTTCTTCCTTGAGCATGCGCTTATCGTTCATGGCGATACGCGTATTGATGTCTTCGGTAATATGCCCGTCTTCCGTATGTTCGTGGCAGTCGGCAAGCACGATGGACTTGCCGTAGCCCGGAATGCGGCGGGGAGAAATGCCGTTCTTGGTCAGCGTATACCGCTTGTAGGATTCAGCCCCCGTGTCGGAAAGGTCCGGGCCTGCAACCGGCGGCAGAGCCCCGAGGTCAAAGGGTTCCACGCCCATGTACCTGTCGGCGAGTTCCTGATCGGTAAGCACGAAGACAGGCGACTGATACTTCTCCGACACGTCGAAGGCCTTGTGGGTAAGATGGAAGCATTCCTCAATGGTTCCGGGTGCAAAGATGGCACGGGGAAACTCGCCATGCCCGGCATACAGAACCAGATTCAGGTCCGCCTGTTCCGTGCGCGTGGGCAGGCCCGTTGCAGGGCCGGGGCGCTGGGCCACGACTATCACCACCGGCTGTTCCATGACACCGGAAAGGCTGACAGCCTCTGTCATCAGGGCAAAGCCGCCGCCTGAGGTGGGCACCAGCGTGGGAGCACCGGCATATGATGCGCCAAGCCCCATGTTCAGGGCGGCTATTTCATCTTCCACCTGTTCCACGAACACGCCCATTTTACGGCCATGTGTAATGAGATTCTGCGCCACAGACGTGGCCGGGGTCATGGGATAGAACGAGCAGAACTTCACACCGGCTGCCAGAGCCCCCAATGCGATGGACTCGTTACCATTAATGAACATGCGGGGCGGCTTCTGTCCGGCAGCCACGAGCTTCTCGCATGCTGCACCATGGGTCTGACCCCATGCATAGGCATCATCCAGAACCTGCAGGTTCTGGCCCACAACGGCTTCACCCTTCTTGCCGAAGTTGTCGTGCACGAGTTTGGCGGCAAAATCCTTGGACAGGCCCAGCACGCTGCACAGAATGCCAAGCGCCGCCACGTTCTGGTATACGGCCTTTGATGCCAGCGAAGAGAACGGCACGCGCAGTGCGGGCACGCCTTCAGGATCAAGGGCTTCATCAAGGATAAGCATGCCGCCCTGTGCCATGGCAGCCTTATGCAGCCCCACGGTTTCCTGATTCAGTGCCACGAGAATATCTATGGCTTCTGCCGGACCGGTAAGGGGACGCACACCGGTACGGATGTTGTAGGTATTATGTCCGCCGCGTACGCGCGACATGTAATCCTGCGTAACCAGTACTTCGTATCCGGCCCGGATCAGGCCCTTGCTCAACATCTGCCCGACCGTGACGAGGCCCTGACCGGCCGCCCCGCCAATGACAATATGTTTGCTCTGCATACTCACAGTGATGAGACTCCCTTGAAACGGTATCCGACCTGCCATTCCCGGCATGGGAAAAGCCGCCCCGTTTCGATTGTCCGCCATACATGAAAAAACGGGCACCGCGCAGAATCGCGGTGCCCGCCAGCATCATTACTTCACTACAGGGGGGGTAAACACACGAGTGCCAAGCTCATTGTTCAGCATGAGCATGCCCTGTCCTTCGCCGTTGATCATGCGCAGCTTGCCGAGAGTATCCTTCACGGAATCCTCTTCTTCCACCTGCTCGGAAATGAACCACTGCAGGAAGATGGAGGTAGCGTGATCGCGCTCGTCCAGCGCAAGGTTGGCAAGGTTGTTGATACGCGCGGTTACATGCTGCTCATGCTTGAGGGTCTCTTCAAAGACATCAATGGTGTGCTTCCATTCATGCTGGGGAGCATCAATGGGCTGCAGCAGCACGCGACCGCCCCGCTCGTTAATGTAGTCATAGAACCGCATGGCATGAAAAAGCTCTTCCTGCGCCTGCGCACGCATCCACTGAGCAAAACCGGCCATGCCAAGATCGGCAAAATAGGCAGACATGGAAAGATACAGATAGCTGGAGTACATTTCCCACTTTACCTGATCGTTGAGAGCCTTGTTCATTGCATCGCTGAGCATATCTTTCTCCTTGAAGTTCCGTTTGTGTACTTTGTCAGCCCATGCGGCGGATGCGCCCTTTCACAGT
The DNA here is from genome assembly GCA_047972125.1 of Halodesulfovibrio sp. Lineage (GTDB taxonomy): Bacteria > Desulfobacterota > Desulfovibrionia > Desulfovibrionales > Desulfovibrionaceae > Halodesulfovibrio. Next base: position 7,189 of record JBKEAK010000242.1, on the reverse strand, counting down.
GTCATAACAGTGGGTTGTGAGTGGTCCGACCGCTGACGATAATCAGGAAACAATACTACACGATGGAAAGGAATATGCAAGAAAAACCCTGCAGAAGGAGCGGTTGCCCATAGAGCCGTTATCCTGTATGCCCTCCCAATCGGACCGGGACATACTGCGCCACGGCCCGAAAGACCATTTATGGAGTACTCTATGTGGGGAAGCTATCGCTGGGCACGCAGCGCCCAGACCACCATACCCTGCAAGCATTGCGGCAATCCGCTTACCGTGATGCGCAGCTGTCAGGTGGTGTACATGCAGTGTGAGCACTGCAAGAAGAAAGGCGAACTCAACGACTATATCGCCCAGATGGACGATGCACTCGAAGAATTCATGGAAGGCGTATACTGCGACCGGGTCTGATATCCCGCTCATCGCTGTGCGCCATCCTCATCCGCTACAAACACAAAGGCCGCCCAAAAGGCGGCCTTATCCGTTTTAAAAGTAGCCCAGACTGCGCAGGGCTTCCAACCGGGATTCCTTGTCCGGGTCCCTGCCTGCGCGCTCGCTGCCGTCCAGCACCTTGCGGGTGCAGGGAACGCAGCCGAGCGAGCGGTACCCTTCCGTATACAGCGAGCAGTACGGAAGTTGCTCCTGCATGATGTAGGCCCACACATCCACCTCGGTGAATTCAAGCAGAGGGTGCACCATCAGGCAATCAGGCTTGTCGCGCCGTTCGCAGTGCGGCCGGTCGCGGTCCGGATGCTCATCACGGCGAATGCCGGTAAGCAGGGCTTCCACGCCCATTTCATTGACGGCACGCGCAAGGGGCTCCACTTTCAGGGCGGCGCAGCATGCAACCTTGTCCTGCGCAACCGGGAAGGTATCCATATCCACAGCCGGACGGGCAATGGTGAGATCTATATCCCACGCCGAAGCCATCTGATCGCGGAATGCCATCACTTCCACAAATTTCACACCGGTATCCAGATTAAGGGCCCGCACACGGGTTAACCCCATGGCACCCATCACCTGCCGCCACAGATGCAGCAATACAGTGGAGTCCTTTCCGCCGGTCCAGGCCACAGCCACGCTTTCCGGTCCGAACTCCAACGCTGTTTCCTCGAGCAGATCCTTTGCCCGCCGAACCTTATCCTCAAGAGTCATATCCATCACACTTGCACTTGCCACCCGACTCCGCCGGATAGCCACTTCCTTATTATATATTCATCCATTACGCCGGACGGGGATTCCTCCCACCGACAAACGTTCACCATTCATCAACTGCACAGGAACACCAATTCCTGCGAAAACGGTATGTGTTTACTGGCATCCTTGGACAGTTGCAAGCCACATACGCCGCTTATCACCCTTTTCCTGACCCAAAAGCGCAACCGCCCCCCGAGGAAAACAGGGCACGGCAAGAAGGGGTTATTGCCTTTTTCAAAAGAATTTCGGCTGCACAGCAACTTTTTTCAAACCTGCCCCCGGGTGATCATCTCCCTGTGCGGAGAAAATCATTCTTTTCGGCGATTCCCCCGGTGAGCAGATTTGCAGCTGCCTGACGGGACTACCGCACCACCACACCATGTAATAATATCATTATATTTTGCATAATTACATAGAAAACATATGACAGGACCACCCGATAAAACCCCGTACAAGCCCTCTGCTATGAGACCTGCGGAAAGGCTAACCACCAGCCTGCCGGTACAAATATGATTTTTTTTTGAAAAAGTGTTTGACAGTTCGGGAACTCCCCCTTATATCCTTCCCTCGTTGGCGCGGGAACAAAGCGACAACAAATGCGGGGCTGTAGCTCAGCTGGATAGAGTACCTGGCTACGAACCAGTTGGTCGGAGGTTCGAATCCTTCCAGCCCCGCCATTTTGAGACCCCCACCGAGAAATCGGCGGGGGTCACTTTTTTATGTCCGTTCTCCGCAATCCACAGGGCACGCATGCCCTTCCCTTTCTCTTCTTCTGTCTCCCCATTCTCTCTCCTGTTCCGCAAACAAAAACCCCGCCGTATACCGGCGGGGTTATGTGCAACATCTGATCGTTCTGGCTAGTTTGCCTTCTTTACCTTTGCGCTGAGTGCGTCCATCACCTGCTCCTGATACTGCCTTACCAGATTCATTTCGTAATCATTTATGAACGGCATGTCAGGGGGGCGGTTTGCTCCGCTCAACTTGTCGCCATGCAGAACAAGGGCGATGGCCGCGGAGCAATGCGTCATGGTGTAGAAAAAGCGCTCAGGGGCCCAGCTCTTGCCCTCAAACCACTTTGTCACGGTGTCATCCCACACGAACGAGGGGTTGCCGTCCTTATCCACCACAGGGCGTGCAGCCTGCGCATTCAGCTTGTTGTCATACATCCACTGCTTGAAACCTGGAAAATCCTTAATGAACTGTTCCACTTCAGCATTGGTCATGGGGGGCTGGTCATGAAAGGCCCCTGCCAGTGCCTGCGTCTGCACAAGCAGAACGGCCATAAACGCCAGAACGAACATACGGGAAAGAGTTCGCATGATGCCTCCCATGCTTGTAAACCGGAATTATGTGACAGAGCAGGAGAATATGCACTGCTTACATGATAACGCAATGAAATTTTAAAAAAATGGCCGACCCCAAAGGGCCGGCCATACAGTGCGGGACAAATAGAAATTGGTCCGGACTAGTCGTACTTCACCGAGCTGATCTTCATCAGGCGGTTGAAATTATGAATTGCTTCCATGTAGCGGATGGAACCGGTCTTGCCACGGATAACCATGGAGTGGGTAACAGCACCGTCGCCGGTGTACTGCACACCGCGCAGGAAGGTACCGCCGGAGATGCCGGTAGCTGCGAAGAGCACGTCGTCGCTTCTGATCAGGGTATCCACGGTGTGGATTTCACGCAGGTCGATACCCGCTTCCTGAATGGCTTCCTTTTCCACGTAAGACTGGGGATCAAGGCGGGCAAAGATCTGGCCGCCAATGCCCTTGATTGCACAGGCTGCAAGAACACCTTCAGGGGTGCCGCCGGTGCCCATCATCACGTCCACTTCGGAACGGGGGTCAACGGCCATAAGTGCACCAGCCACGTCACCGTCGGTGTGCAGCTGAATGCGTGCACCGGCGTCGCGGATCTGGGTAATGAGCTTTTCGTGGCGGGGCTTATCCAGAACGAATACGACGAGGTCGTCAACGTCCTTGCCCAGCGCCTTGGCGATATTGACCAGGTTCTCCTTGACCGGAGCGTCCAGATCAACCGCGTTGCGTGCTGCCGGAGGCACGACAAGCTTCTGCATGTAGAAGCTGGGACCGGGATTGTACATGGTTCCCGCAGGCGCGGTACCCACAACGGAAATGGCGTTGGGACGACCATAGGCAAGCAGCTTGGTGCCTTCTACGGGGTCAATGGCAACGTCAACGGCAGGACCATTGCCGGTGCCTACTTTCTCACCGTTGTGCAGCATGGGGGCGTTATCTTTTTCGCCCTCGCCGATGATGATGGTTCCCTTGATGTTCAAAGAGTTGAAGCACAGACGCATGGCGTCGACCGCAGCGCCGTCGCCTGCATCGTTATTACCCTTGCCAAGCCAGCGGGCAGAGGCCAGCGCGGCGGCTTCCGTGACTCGTACGAGATCCAGGGCAAGGTTCTTTTCCGGGGCTTCCATCAGTATTCCTCCAGCGTGAAAAGCGGTTTCGGGTCACTCGAAACGTTCGAATGGTATGCATAATATGAAAAAAACGAAACAATGAAAAGGATCACAATGATCATTTTCGACAAGTCTGCGCAAGAGCCGCAAGGATACCTTTCATACCCCGAGATATCCCTGCGAGCCGCGAAATGTACCTCAGGGCTTGTCGGTCTTCAAGACAAAAGAGTGACAGCAAGGTGAAAGGATATAAAAAAACCCGCCCCCTGAACAGGAGGCGGGTTACCAGTTCTCAACCGTTGTAAGGACTAGTCCTTCTTGGTCTCTGCGGCGGGCTTTTCAGCGGCCTTTTCAGGAGCCTTGTCGGCAGCCTTTTCTTCGGCCTTCACTTCTGCAGGCGCTGCTTCAGGAGCGGCTTCGGCAGGTGCCTTTTCGGATTCGTAGGTCACGGTCACCTTATCCATGGCGGCGATGACATCCTTGGTGATGTCGGAAGCCTGCGCAAAGGACATAACCTGCTCTGCAGGCAGAATGACTTCCAGCTTCTTCTCTTCACGGTAGGTGTCGAGGGTCTTCTTGAAGGCATCGTTGAGCTTGCCGATCACCATCTGCTGTTCGGCGTTCATGCGCTGCTGGATTTCGCCGAGAGCGCGCTGCATCTTGAGCATGGATTCCTGAGACTTGTCCTTTTCGGCTTCAGCCTGCAGAGTTCTGAACTCTTCCTGCGCTGCTGCGCTGATCTTTTCGAGGTAAGCTACACCGGCCTTGCCGGGAGCGGATTCCTGAAAGACCTTGCCGGCATCGACAACGGCGACCTTGGGAGCAGACTTTTCGGCTCCGTTACAGCCGCCCAGCATCAGCACGGCGGAAAGCAGCAGCACGACAGACAACGCCAGTTTTTTCATACTATCTCCAAATGTTGCATATTACACCGCCCTTCCGGCGGCCAGTTTCGCTATCAACAGGTGCCGTTTTGAAGCGACACACGAAAGTGCATCCATAAACCACCGTGCAGATATACACAATAGCTTGCGGCAAGACTATCTACTGAAGCCCCACAAATTCCTTGCGGGCGTTAACCACCTTCCACAGATACCGCCGGGTTTCCATGTATGGCAGTGACCGGGTGAGCTTGTCGTACACAGCCTGCGGCGCCATGCCGTTGATGATATCCGCCGCCTTGCTCCTGTCCGCATGGAAGGTGCGCAGCACATTGCCTGCCCCGCCGTTGTAGCCTGCGATAACGCAGTATTCGCGCGAAACAGGATGGCGGATGGCTCCAAGATAGCGGGTATTGAGCAGATGCAGATACACCGCCCCATACTGAATATTGTTCTCCGGCTGGTACAGCAGTTCGGATGAAGGATACCCCTCGCTGCCGTTCAGGAAGGTAAAGACATCATGCCCTGCCGTCTTGGGAACGATCTGCATGAGCCCGTAGGCAGGCACATGGCTCACAGCCCACGGGTTGAAGTCGCTCTCCGTCTTGATGACCGCATAAACAAGGTTAGAACTCACCCCGTACTTGCGGGAAAACTTGTCCACATGCACCTTGTACTTGAGCGCGCGAATATGGCCATGGTCTGCAACCATGGGAATTTCCACGGAATGCACAGTACGCCACTTGCCGCCTACCTGCGTCTGCCGCATGCTGCCCTTGCGCTTGATGAGCAGATCGGCAAAACGCTCGGTGCGCCATGCGTACCGAAGGTTCTGCCCGTCATAGTCGCGTACTTCTCCCAGCAGGAACGGGGTTTCCCCCAGCTTCACCTCACCGGCTGTCCACAGGTCCAGCCCGCGCGGATCGTTCGGCGTGAGCAGCGTGGTGACAATGGCGTTCTTCAGGCTGATCAGCGGCTTTTCCGTATCCACGGTTTCAACGGTGATAAGCCCCTTGTCAAAATCCACAAGCGCACGGCTTTTGTAGTTCTGGGTATATTTGACGTAGGTTTTGGGTTCCGGTTCGCGAACTTCCTTATCACCCCATTCGCCGCCAACGGCCTTGCGGAAAGCTTCTATGCGCTGGGCAAAACGCTTGAGGTCCGCTTCAAGCTGCTTGGGGTTCAGCGCATAGCGGGTTCCCTTTTCCGCCGCCCATACGCCTGCGCCCTGAACATCGCCCGTGGCAATCAGCCTTCCGGCACGAACAGCCTCAGAAGCGGTACAACCTGTCATCATCCCGGCGAGCAGCACGCCGCCCATCATCAATACATCCCGACGATTCATCTATCCACCCGATACGTTTGTCGCACGCAATGCGCGCGTAATACACATGTCATGCTGTATCCCTAATACGCACGCAGCAGCCGCGTATCAGGGTAATAATGTTCAAGAATCTGCTCACATGAAGCACCGCCAAGGGCCATGCCCTGCGCGCCCCACTGACTCATGCCCACACCGTGCCCGTAGCCTGCTCCGGATATGACAAGGGTGTTCCCCTGCCACTCCAGATCGCAGAGCGTGGACCGCATGCGCTCTGCCCCCAGCATGAGCCGGAAGGCATTGCCCTTCATTTCCACACTGCGGCCGGATGACGCCCCGACCACAGGAGGTTCGGACAAAGAAAGTCCGGACGAAGACCCTTCCGGCGAAGATACGGCGCGGTCAGCAGTTTCGACAACCACCGTCCCTACCCTGCCGGATGCCGTGCGCTGCCCGACGCGGACACTCGTAACACCGCTAACGCTGAACCCGTAGTCGCGCATTCTTGCCGCAATATCTTCCCCGGAGAAGGAGATACGCCAGCGCATGTCGCGTGCACGGTTCGAAATTTCGTCATGCTGCACCCGGTAATAGGGCATATCCGCCGTCCAGACCTGCCGGTCATCTTCCAGCATGCCGCCGCTGTGCGCATGAAAGTAGCTTAATACCACCCTTCCATCAAACTGCAGCACCCTGCCCCGGGTGGAACTAACGGCCGCGCGGGTTTGCGCCGTACCCGCATTCATGCCGCCATAGACCTGAAAGCCGGTATCCGCCGCAACGTCATAGGCTTTTCCCGCAGAGCGCATTGTCAGATACAGTGCATAGGAGCGCGCTGCCACGGCCTGCGCCTGCAACGCGGCAGAGGAAAAAGAAGGCGGCATTTCCGCAGGCACAACACCTTGCAGGTACTCTTCCATACGTAGCTGGTTCACCGCAACCACCTGTTCCCCTTCCACCAGCAGCACAATAGTGCCGCCATAGACCGCAGAAGAGGCATCAAACGCCATGCGCTGCCCAACAGGGATGGTCAGCGTCACGCTTTTACCCACATTGCGGCCATTCAGAACCAGGCTACCGCCCCGCACAGAACACCTGTGCTCACCGGCAGGAAGTGTCAAAGCGCCCTGTCGTGCATTGACGGCCTGTTCCCGAATCTGAACATTCACCGAAGATGATGACCGGAAGGCAAGATCGGATGCGCGCGCAACAGCCACCCTGACAACAGGCTCCTGCCCGGAAAACCGAGGCGTATCACCACGCTGAACACCCGGCAGGCTGCCGGATTCGGCAGTCATCCTTTCCAGCATGAACAGTGCTGTTTCCCGGCGGGACGCATGGGGGTAGCGCAGAAGATACGTCCGGAAT
>JBKEAK010000241.1:0-13339 GCA_047972125.1 Halodesulfovibrio sp. | reverse complement strand
CCTTGAGCGTCTTGCGGCCTTGCTTGTAGTAACGTGCCGCCAGCTCGGGATCGTGTTCCAGCACCAGGGCGGCAATGTTCATGATCATTTCCCCCAGAGTGTTCAGGGCCTCCGTTTTTGCGGTTTTTCTGGCAGCGTCAAAGAACGTTTGTGCTTCTTCCGGTGTACCGTTTTCAATGTATATCTGGGCGATCTTTATCTTTCTGACGTAGTTGAGTGGTGCTGTTTTATCTAGTTTTTTAAGATATTTGAGTGCCTCATACATGTCTCCGTCTTCAATGTGGATTGTGGCTATGCGCTGGTACGGCTCTATAAGGTTCGGAGATAGCTTTTCCGCCTTTTTATATGATTCCAGCGCTTCAATACGTTTTTTTAGTCCCTTAAGGGCATCGCCTTTGAGTATGTATGCTGCTCCGTTGTTGGGAAACTGGGCCAAAATGGTATTAGCCATTTCTATTGCGTCTTCATACTGCCTGTCGGCAATCAATCTGCCCCCTTCGTTGAGCAGGAGCTGGATTTCACTTTGGGGTTTTAAGGTGTTAGCAATTTTTCGGATAACGTCGTTAGCACTGGCGGGGATGGCAAGACAGCTATCCACACCTTCTTCATAGAATTGGTAGAGCCTATGGCGATCTACCCCATGTGAAATGAGAATGACGGGAAATTTGGGATAGGCCGCTTTCATGAACTGCAGAAAAGGCAGTGTAAGCTCACAATCTATGGTGCGTTGAAGAAAGACCATCGGCGTCAATCCGCGGCCTGCAGATAGATGGACGAGTTCCATTCCCCGTTTCATATCGTGAACAAGCCTTATGAATTCAGCCTCGATGCCAAGGTCGTAGGAAAGGGCGGTTTTGAAGGTGGTATAAAAATTTCTGTCCGTGGTGATGAGCAGGAAGATGCCGGTGCTGTCTATGAATTCGTAGACGGTATCGGCATAGCGGTTGATGGTTTCATCATCTGTTTTGACTATGTAAAGGGTTTTGGATTTAGGGGCGTGCAGATGCTCGGCCTGCTGCGCTTCTTCTGCAGCAATCCCTTTAACGATGTAGAGGTTCTCACTTCTGGCCCGTCTGTTGTGTGTCTTGCGAGGCACGCTGAACTCCCATTTACATAATGGGTGGATATTTTGTTATCAGATTACCAGATATGCATGGGTGATCAAGGGCGCTTTGTGAAATATAACTAAGCACACGTGTAATAACAGCAAAGCCGCCTGCGCGGGTGAAACGCAGGCGGCAGGGATGTGACTCCGAGAGCGTCGGAGATGCCGTTTCGCAGGGTGAGGCGAAACAAACAATGTGCATGCGCAAGACGCGGAGAGCGCCCCGGCATTGTTCCGTCCCGCCGGGAAAAACGGCGGTGTGGAAGGTGAAATTTGTGTCCGGCGGATTCCTCCTTTTGCGGAAAAATCCGCCGGACCTGTTCGTCAGTTCAGCAGTTCGTCAGTTCAGGTGTTCACCCGTTAACCCGTTCAACAGTCAAGCGTTGCATGACCACGGGGTTGGGGGAACACCATCGCAGGGCGTTATGCCTTGCGGGTGTTTCTGCCCATGATGCGCGCAAACATCTGCTTGCGGTTCATGTACTGCGGGCTGGCATCTGCCACGGCCTTTTCAAAGTATGCCGTGGGGTCCTGCTGGAAGAGGTAGACCACGCGCACGTCAAAGGCATCGCCCAGAACGGCTTCGGGATACTGCTTCTTCACGGTGGCAAGGCGTTCTTCTGCCAGTGCCATCATTTCGTCTTCTTCGCCGAAGTTCATGGTGCCGGTGGGGCAGGAGAGAACACAGGAGGGCTTCATGCCGTTGTGCACCCTGTCCAGACACATGTCGCACTTGGAGACAATCTTGGATTCGGGATCAACACGCGGAATGTCGTAAGGACATGCACTGCGCACACCTTCACCGTCTACCAGCTTGGTGTATTCGGTGAAGATGACTGCGCCGGTCAGCTCATCCTTGATGACTGCACGTTCGTCGTCCAGATCCGCCTGTCCCTTGCAGGGCGGTTCCATGCAGTGGCGGCACTGTTCGGGGAAGAACAGCCAGTCCACCTTGCCGTCCTTCACTATTTCCGTGAAGCGCACCAGCTTGTAGGTGATGAATGACAGGTCGCGCGGGTTCTGGTGAGAACCCCAGTTGATGGTTTCTTCTGCGGGCAGCTTGTGCCACTGTTTGCAGGCAATCTGACAGCCACGGCATGCCGTACAACGGGTGAGGTCGATGAAGAACTTCTTAGCCATGGCTTACGCTCCCTGCTTCTTTCTCACGTCAACCATGAACGCCTTTGTTTCCGGAATACCGGTGTTCGGGTCGCCCACGGAGGGAGTGAGGAGGTTGGCGGAATCTCCGCCGTTCTTGGGGGTTACCCAGCCGTAATGCCAGGGCAGACCTACCATGTGTACTTCATTGCCAAGCACATTAAAGGGCTTGATGCGTTTGGTCACGATGGCCACGCAGTCCAGTTCGCCGCGCAGGCTCGATACCTTCACATGTTCACCGTTTTCAATGCCGCGCAGGGCTGCGAGTTCTTCGCTGATTTCGCAGAAGAGCTGCGGTTCCGCTTCGACGAGCCAATCCTGGAAGCGGGTCATCAGACCGGTCTGCCAGTGCTCGGTGACGCGGTAGGTGGTGCCCACGAACGGGAAGCGCGGGTCGCACACGGCGCGATCTTCACCGGCGATCTTGAACGCGGTGGGGTTATGCAGCTGCGGCGAGAAGGGGTTCTCCTTCACAGGGCATTCCAGCGGTTCGTAGTGTTCCGGGAAGGGGCCTTCCTGTCGGCCGGGGCCGAATATCTGGCCGTAGCCGTGTTTCTGCATGATGAAGGGATGCTTGGTGCCCGGGTCCCATCCACCGTCCGGAATGTCGCCAACCCACTTGCCGTCCTGCCAGCTGATGACAGCCTTGTCCGGTGCGTAGGGAACGCCCTTGGGGTCTACCGAAGCTCTGTTGTAGAGAATGCGGCGGTTTACCGGCCAGCACCATGCCCAGTTGGGATAGAGGCCCACTTTTTCCTGCTCGGCGGTCTGGGTCTTGTCGCGGCGGGCAGCCATGTTGCCCTTGTCGGTGTAAGAACCGCAATAGAGCCAGTTGCCGGAACAGGTGGAGCCGTCATCCTGCAGGAAGGCGAAGGTGGGAACCTGCTCGCCCTTCTTGTAGAGCTTGCCCTTGATCTCCTTGTCCTTGAGGAAGTAGCCGTTGATCAGCTTGGCAACCTTGTGCGGGTCGAAATGACCGTGCTCGTTCTGCCAGTCGCCGGTGTTCAGGCCGGTGACGGGGAAGGGGAATGCGCCGCCTTCCATGCGATAGAGTTCACGGATCTTTTCCATGAGTTCAAGGATGATGTCGCCGTCGGGCTTGGTTGCCGCAAAGGGCTTGGGCCCGGCATAGCGCCACTGCATCCAGCGGCCTGAGTTGGTAACGGAACCTTCCTTTTCAATGGAAACCGCGCAGGGCAGGAAGAAGACTTCCGTCTTGATCTTTCCGGGTTCCATGTTGGGACCCTTCCAGAAGGATGCGGTTTCGTTATCGAAGAGGTTTACGTTCACCATCCAGTCCAGCTCGCCCATGGCTTCGCGGGTCTTGTTGGCGTTCGCGCCGCCGCAGGCGGGGTTCTGGCCCCAGGCGAAGAAGCCCTTGAACTGGCCGTGCGTCATCTTGTCGAAGAGCGAGAGCCAGTAGTAGTTGGACATGGGCTTGTGGCCGTCCAGCTTGGGCATCCAGTTATAGGCTTCATCCAGCGATGCAGCGGGATACATGGCCTTGAGCAGGCTTGCCAGATACTTGGGCTTGTTGCCCCACCAGTTGGCGGACATGGGGTCCTTGGAGGCGGGGGTGTTGTTCTTGTTGTAGTCCGCAAGGCTTGCCCACTTGGAGTTGGGGGTAGCCAGATACCCGGGGATGATGTGCACCAGCAGGCACTGGTCGGTGGAACCCTGCACGTTGGATTCGCCGCGCAGTGCGTTCACGCCGCCGCCGGCCACGCCGATGTTGCCCAGCAGCAGCTGGATCATGGACATGGCACGGATGTTCTGCACGCCCACGGTGTGCTGGGTCCAGCCCATGGCGTACATGATGGTGCCGGATTTGTCCTTTTTACCGGTGGCGGTATAGGTCTTGTAAACCTTGAGGATATCTTCCTTGGGCGTGCCGGTGACAGAGGCAACCTTGTCAAGCGTGTAGCGCTTGTAGTGTTCCTTCATCAGGTTGAAGACGCAGCGGGGGTCTTTGAGGGTGACGTCGCGCTTGGGCACGCCGTCCGCATCCATTTCAAAGTTCCACTTGGTCTTGTCGTAGGCGGCCTTCTTGGGGTCGAAACCGGAGAACAGGCCGTTCTTGAACTTGTAGTCCTTGCCGACAATGAAGGCTGCGTTGGTGTAGTTTACGATGTAGTCCTTGAAGTACATTTCGTTATCGAGAATGTACTTGATCATGCCGCCGAGGAACGGAATGTCCGCGCCGGAGCGGATGGGGGCATACACGTCACATTTTGCGGAAGTACGCGTGAAACGGGGGTCCACATGGATAAGGGTTGCGCCCTTGTCCTTGGCCTTGAGCACCCACTTGAAGGAGATGGGGTGGTTTTCGGCAGCGTTGCTGCCCATTATCAGAATACAATCACTGTTCTTGAGGTCGATCCAGTGGTTGGTCATTGCACCGCGTCCGAACGACTCTGCCAGAGCCGCAACAGTTGCGCTGTGTCAGATACGTGCCTGATGTTCTATGAACACCAGGCCGAGTGATCTGAGGAAGCTCTGGTAAATCCAGCATTCCTCGTTATCCATGGCGGCAGAGCCCACAGAGGCAATGGCCTCGGTGCGGTTGACTGCTTCACCCTTTTCGTTCTTCAGCTGGAAAGATTCATCGCGGGTCTTTTTGACGCGCTTGGCGATCTGCTCGTAGGCCCATTCCCACGATACGGGCGTCCATTCGTTGCTGTAGGGAGCACGGTACATGGGGGTGGCGGGGCGGCGGTCGTTTTCCGCGAGCTGCCAGATGGATGCGCCCTTGGCGCAGAGAGCGCCTTCGTTGATCGGGTGATCGGGATCGCCTTCAACGTTGATGGCGCGACCCTGACCGTCCTTGGCGGTATGCACGATAAGGCCGCAACCGACGGCACAGTAACAGCATACAGAGGTCGTTTGCTTGGCCCAGTGCAGTTTGAGCAACTGCGCCTGCGCCACGGTGGGGGAGAGACTCAGACCCAGCCCGCCGAATGCGCTGACGGTGGCTGCTCCGGCCGTGAGTTTGAGGAATTGTCTGCGTGAGACTGGCATTATGCCTCCTTGGGATTGGATGGTGCGTTTCTAGCGTCCCCGAATCTCGCGGCCTAACGCCACGAGAAGCCCGAACCCGGCAACTGCGGGCAACATCTCCGGACGTGCCGGGCGCAGACCCGACGCATCCGGATGCAGCACGGCCAAGACCGGTATCGCCGTCCATTCAAGCAGGGCTGCGCGGGCGATAACGGGGGCAAGGTCGTGTCCGAGTCCGGTAAAGGGGAGGCCGGACGCCTCTCCGGTTGCGGGACGTAACACTGTTTCCATACTTCCTTCACATCCTTTTCCGCCCGGGCTGGCATGATTGCAGGCCGTTGGACGGAATTTTCTATTCATGCACCAATAACGCATTGAACAGGGTGATACAAAGACACTTTCCTTCATGCTTGTATGACACAGTGTACACATTATAACTGTGTAAATTTAGGATGTTATGTTTTTAAAGTGCCGTCTTGGTTATGATTTGACACAAAAATAAAATGCGGACTTGTAAAACACTGTTAACAAGTTGAGTGGTCACTTGACACGGCGGAGGGTATGATGCATTTGTCTTCCACAATAATTAGCAAGCTAATAGTTTTCGATGGCATTATTTCGATACCAACAGTCGAGAGGTTTATATGACTTTGATTTCACGTGCTTTTCAAATGATGTGCCTTGCTGCCCTCGCTCTTTCTCTTACCGGTTGCGGTGAGGAGAAGGACGCAAGCGCGCAGGCGGCAAACGGTGCGCCTGCCGTTCCCGTGAAGGCCATTACCATGGAACGTGCCGATGTTCCTGTATTCTTTGAATATGTGGGACAGACGGAAGGTTCCCGTTCTGTTGAAGTACGCGCGCGTGTGCAGGGGCTTCTGCTCAAGCGTACCTATCACGAAGGCTCCTACGTTCGCGAGGGCGACGTGCTGTTCCTGCTTGATCCGGAACAGTACCGCGCATCTTCCGCGCAGGCAGGCGGCGAGCTTGCCAGCCTGAGAGCAAAGCTGGAACAGGCCCGTCTGGAATACAAGCGTATCGCCGATCTGTACGCCCGCGGCGTTGTCAGCGCCAAGGAACGTGACGACGCCCTTGCCGCGTTTGAATCCGGCAAGGCTGAAGTGGCAGCGGCAGAAGCAAAGCTGCAGTCTGACCAGCTGAACCTGGGTTACACGCAGGTGCGTGCCCCCATTTCCGGCAGTACCAGCCAGGAAACCCGTTCCGAGGGCAGCCTTATCACCACTGATTCCGCAGGCAGCCTGCTGACCACCATCACCCAGCTGAATCCCCTGTATGTGAACTTTGCCATTCCCGGCACCGAGTCCATGCAGGTTCGCCGTCTTGCCAGCGAAGGCAAGGTGGTCATTCCTGCTGACGGCTACACCGTGCGCCTTAAGCTTGCCGACAACAGCATGTATGGCGAGACCGGCAAGATGAACTTTGAAGACAGATACGTGGACCCCGCTACCGGTTCCATCCGCGCCCGTGCCGAAGTGAGCAACGGTGATGCGCTTGTGCTGCCCGGCGAGTTTGTCCGTGTGCGTCTTGAAGGCGCCTATTACAAGGATGCGCTGGTTGTTCCCGAACGTGCTATTCTGTTCAGCCAGAAGGGCCCCATGGTGTACGTCATCGACGACAAGAACGTGGCGAATATCCGCCCCGTACAGCTGGGGCAGACCGTTGCCAGCGGCTTCGTTGTTGAAGGCGGACTGCAGGCCGGTGAGCGCGTTGTTGCCGATGGCATCATGAAGGTGCGCCCCGGTGCGCCCGTCATGATTCTGCCTTCCGAAGACGGCGCAAAGGCCCAGGACTCCGGCAAGAGTGCGGAGAAGACCGATAGCGCAAGCTCTGCAAACTAAGGGAGAGACTGCGTATGTTTTCCCGTTTTTTCATAACACGTCCCATTTTCGCCACGGTGGTCTCGCTGGTCATCGTGCTGGCGGGTGCACTATCCATGCGTGCTCTGCCTGTGGCGGAATTTCCTGAAATCGTACCCCCTGAAGTAAGCGTTTCGGCATCCTATCCCGGTGCCAGCGCCGAAGTTATCGCACAGACCGTTGCCGCGCCGCTTGAGCAGAAGATCAACGGTGTTGAAGACATGCTCTACATGCGTTCGGTTAACTCCGGTGACGGTACCCTGACTCTTACGGTTACCTTCAAGGTCGGTTCCGAGCCTGACCAGAACACCATTAACGTGAACAACCGCGTGCAGGCTGCACTTGCCTCGCTGCCCGCGGAAGTGCGCGCTCTGGGCGTTACCGTCAGCAAGAAGTCTTCCAGCCTTCTGCAGGTTGTCATGCTTACCTCTGCAGACGGCCGGTATGACACTATTTACATGAGCAACTATGCGCTCGTGAACATCATTGACGAACTCAAGCGTCTGCCCGGTGTGGGCGATGCCGCGGTGTTCGGTTCGCAGGACTACGCCATGCGCGTGTGGCTCAAGCCGGACCGTCTTGCCCAGCTGGGGCTGACCCCGGCGGACATTGCCACCGCCATTCAGGAACAGAACGCGCAGTTCGCGGCCGGTGCCATTGGCCGAGATCCGCTTTCTTCGCCTGTTGAGCTCAGCTACACCGTAACCACGCAGGGCCGTATGACTGATGCCGACCAGTTCGGCGAGATCATCCTGCGCGCAAACTCCGACGGTACCATTCTACGCCTCAAGGACGTTGCGCGTCTGGAACTTGGTGCAAACAGCTACTCGCTGCGCGCCAATATGTCGGGCCGTCCTTCCGTTGCTCTTGGTATCTACCTTTCTCCCGGTGCCAACGCGCTGGAAGTGGGCGACCTTGTCACGGCAAAGATGAAGGAAGTGGCCAAGCGCTTCCCCGACGGCATCAACTACGCCATTCCGTATGACACGACGACCTTCGTGCGCATCTCTGTAGAAGAAGTGGTGCACACCCTGTTCGAAGCATTCCTGCTGGTGTTCGCCATTATCTATCTGTTCCTGCAGAACTGGCGCGCCACGCTCATTCCCTGTCTTGCGGTTCCGGTATCCGTTATCGGTACCTTTGCGGGGATGTACGTGCTCGGCTTCTCGATAAACACGCTGACGTTGTTCGGTCTGGTGCTCGCCATCGGTATCGTTGTTGACGACGCCATTGTTGTTATCGAAAACGTGGAACGAATAATGACAACAGAGCATCTGCCGCCACGCGAGGCCACCATCAAGGCCATGGGCGAGGTTTCAGGTGCGGTTGTGGCCATTGTGCTCGTGCTGTGTTCGGTGTTCATTCCCGTTGCCTTCATGGGCGGTCTTGCGGGTGAAATGTACAAGCAGTTCGCCGTAACCATCGCCGTGTCGGTTATCATCTCGGGCCTTGTGGCACTTACGCTTACTCCCGCGCTGTGCGCACTGCTGCTCAAGGAAGGACACCCCACCATCATTGCTCCGTTGCAGGCCTTCAACAGGTTCTTCGACAAGCTGACGGCCGGGTATACCAGCGGCGTGCGTCTGCTGCTGCGCCGCGGCGCGTTGACTGTGCTGCTGTTTGCCACCGTTATCGGGGCCACATGGTCTCTGTTCCAGATTGTCCCCGGACAGCTGGTACCGAACGAAGACAAGGGTAACATCATCGCCATGGCCATGCTGCCCGACGGTGCTTCCCTGTCGCGTACCGAAGAAACCATGGCTGCTCTCGACAAGATTAGCAGCTCCATTCCTGAAGTGCAGGATACCATCTCCCTGAGCGGTCTTGACCTTATCTCCGGTACCAACAAGACCAACGCCGGCACCAGCTTCATCGTTCTGAAGCCTTGGGCCGAGCGCAAGGGCGAAGGCCAGTCTTCCACCGACGTCGTAGGTCAGGTATTCCATCGCGGCCTCGGCATTCTGGACGGCTTTATCCTCGCGTTCAACATGCCCCCCATATCGGGCATGAGTAACACCGGTGGTTTTGAAGGCTATCTGCAGAGCCGTGGCGGCGGTAACCTTACCGACCTTGCCGATGCAACCGCCAAGATCATTGCGGCTGCAGCCAAGCGCCCGGAACTGGGACAGATCAACACCACCTTCAGTGTGCGTTCTCCCCAGCTGGATATCCAGCTGGACCGTGAAAAGGCCAAGGCCATGGGCGTGCCGGTAAGCCGTGTGTTCCAGACCATGCAGGCCACCTTCGGTTCCTACTATGTCAACGACTTCAACAAGCTTGGCCGTACCTTCCGCGTGCAGTTGCAGTCCGAGGCTGACTACCGCAGCAGACCCGACGATCTGGGCAAGGTGTTCGTCCGTTCCGACAAGGGCGAGATGGTACCCCTGCTGGCACTGGTGAACGTGGTTCAGACCACCGGTCCGGAAGTTGTGGAGCGCTTCAACGTGTTCCCGGCTGCCAAGATCGTTGGTGAACCGGCTCCCGGCTACAGCTCCGGTCAGGCTCTGAGCGCCATGGAAGAACTGGTCCGTGACAACCTGTCCGACGACTACTCGCTGGCATGGACCGGCTCCGCGTATCAGGAACGCGCCACCGGCGGTTCTTCTTCGCTGGTGTTCGTCCTCGGCCTGCTCATGGTGTTCCTCATCCTTGCAGCACAGTACGAAAGCTGGAGCCTGCCGCTCTCGGTTATCATGGTTGTGCCGTTCGCACTCTTCGGTGCCATTGCGGCAAACTGGATGCGCGGGCTTTCCAACGACGTGTACTTCCAGATCGCTCTGGTGACACTGATCGGTCTTGCGTCCAAGAACGCCATTCTCATTGTTGAATTCGCCGTGCAGCTGCACCGCGATGGCATGAGCTACATGGCTGCGGCGGCCGAAGCAGCCCGTCTGCGCTTCCGTCCGATCATCATGACCTCTCTGGCATTCGTGCTGGGCGTTGTTCCGCTCGCCATCAGCACCGGTGCCGGTGCCAACAGCCGTCACTCCATCGGTACCAGCGTTATCGGTGGCATGCTTGCGGCTACGTTCATCGCCACCTTCTTTGTTCCAGCGTTCTTCAGGGGCATCTCGCTGCTTACCAGCGGCAAGGCCCGCGCTGAAGAGCGTGAGCGCATCGCCTCCGGCGTTGATAAGAAGGCAGATGAAGCCCAAGGGCATTAACAGGTAACGATGTCGCCCCCGCCTGAAAGGGCGGGGGCGATTCATGCCGTTGGAATGCCGGAAAGCCTGAAATGGTCAGGCTGCATGTGCGGCTCTTGCGGCGGCAAGGACGACTGGTGAGGATAGCAGAATGCATGAAGAACGTGTGACAGGGTGCAACATTCGCCCCCGGTATGGCAGGAGCAAACTGGGGTTGACGCTGTCTGAAATTTCCCGCGAACTGCGGACTGTCATTGATACCCGGTTCAAGGACCACGGCGTAAGCAACGCCCGATGGCAGGTGCTCTGGGTTCTCGAAGAACTGGGTGAACCTGTTTCGCAGAAGCGTATAGCCAACCTGCTGGGCATAGAAAGCCCCACGTTGGTCCGCATGCTGGACAGGCTGGAAGAAGACGGGCTTGTGCGCAGGCAACCTTCTGCGGATGACAGGCGGGTCAAGCTGGTGGAATTGTGCCCCAAGGCGCAACCGTTGCTTGAAGACATGCACGACACCATTGTGCAGTTTGATCAGGAACTCTATGCTGATTTTACTGAAGAAGAACTGATCCGGACGCATGAAATTCTGCTCAGACTGCGAGACAAGGTTTTCGAGCTGAGCGGCAAGACCCGCGAAGACATCATCGATAATATTGCACAGCGGATGAATCGTTGCTGATCATTTTTCCATACGCATAGGCAAGGGCCGCCGGAGAATATCCGGCGGCCCTTTTTGTGTATCATGATCTGTTACGGGGCCGGATTCAGGCCCTGTTCTTGTTCCTGTCATGCCCCATGATGCGGGCAAACATCTGTTTGCGGGTCATGAGGTGCGGTGTCAGTTCGGACACGGCGCGTTCGAAGAACTCCATGGGGTCATGGTGGAAGAGATAGACCACGCGCACATCATGCGGGTCGCCCAGAACGGCCTTGGGGTACTTCTGCTGCACTTCCTTGAGCCGGGCTTCGGCCATGGCCATGATCTCGTCTTCTTCGCCGAAGTTCATGGTGCCTGTGGGGCAGGTATGCACGCAGGCCGGTTTCATGCCGTTGTGTATGCGGTCTATGCACATGTCACACTTGTTTATGCGCTTGGTTTCCGGGTCCTGACGCGGGATGTCGTAGGGGCAGGCAGACCGCACGCCGCTGAAGTCGAGCAGTCTGGTCTTGTCGGTGTAGACAACGGCGCCGGTTTCCGGGTCCTGTAGGATGGCTGTGGGGTCATCAAGGTCCCCCATGCCCTTGCAGGGCGGTACAACACAGTGCCGGCACTGTTCCGGGAAGAACAGCCAGTCCAGCTTGCCATCGTGCACTATTTCCTTGAACCGCACGAGCCGGATGGTCTCGTAGCTCAGGTCGGCAGGATTCTGGTGCGACCCGGTGTTCACGGTTTTCTCGGCAGGCAGTTTCTTCCACTGCTTGCAGGCTATCTGACAACCGCGGCAGGCGGTACAACGGGTGAGGTCTACGAAGAACTTTTTGGCCATGGCTTACGCTCCCTCTATCTTCATGACATTCACCATGAAGGCCTTAGTTTCCGGAATACCGGTGTTCGGGTCGCCCACGGAGGCCGTGAGCAGGTTGGCCGAATCGCCGCCGTCTGCCGGGGTGTACCAGCCATACTGCCACGGCAGGCCGACCAGATGCACCGTCTTGCCCTGAATGGTGTAGGGCTGAATGCGCTTGGTCACCATTGCCACGGCAGTAACCTCGCCGCGCAGGCTGACAACCTTGATGCGCTCGCCGTTGGCGATGCCCTTCTCACCTGCAAGCTCTTCACTTATCTCGCAGTAGAGCTGGGGTTCGGCTTCGATAAGCCAGCCCACGTGGCGGGTCATGATGCCTGTCTGCCAGTGTTCCGTCATGCGGTAGGTGGTGCCCACGTAGGGGAAGCGCGGGTCGGCCACGGCCTTTTCTTCGGAATGAATCTGATAGGCCACGGGGTTATGCAACTGGCCGGAGAAGGGATGCCGCTTGATGGGGCATTCCATGGGTTCGTAGTGCTCGGGCAGGGGGCCGTCCACGCGGCCGGGGCCGAACAGCTGCCCGTAGCCGTGCTGCTGCATGATGAAGGGATGTTTGGTGCCCGGCTTCCAGCCGCCGTCCGGCACGTCGCCCACCCACTTCTCACCGTTCCATTCAATAACGGCGCGGTCAGGATTCCACGGCTTGCCGTTGGCGTCTACCGAAGCACGGTTGTAGAGAATGCGCCGGTTGAGCGGCCAGCACCACGACCAGTTGGGATACAGGCCAATGCGGGCCTGTTCCGGTGTCTGGGTGGTGTCTCTGCGGGCTGCCATGTTGCCTTCGTCCGTGTAGGAACCGCTGTACAGCCAGTTGCCTGAACAGGTGGAACCGTCATCCGTGAGGAAGGTGAAGTTGGGCACCTGCTGGCCGCGCTTGAACTGCTTGCCGTTTACTTCCGTATCCTTGAGGAAGTAGCCGTTGATCAGCTTGGCAACCATGTTTGCGTCGTATTCGCCTGCGGAGCTCTTCCACGTATCGGTATCCAGCCCGGTAACAGGCATGGGGAAGGCCCCCCCTTCCGCGCGGTACAGTTCCTTCACCTTGTCCATAATCTCCAGCATGATCTGCCCGTCGGGCTTGGTGCCGGGACGCGGCTCGGGGCCGACATAGCGCCACTGCATCCAGCGGCCCGAGTTGGTGATGGAGCCTTCCTTCTCAATGGAGACACAGCAGGGCAGCAGGAAGACCTCGGTCTTGATCTTGCCCGGTTCCATGCCGGGGCCCTTCCAGAAGGAGCCTGTCTCGTTATCGAAGATGTTCACGTTCACCATCCAGTCCAGTTTGGTCATGGCGTCGCGGTTCTTTCCGGCGTTGGCACCGCCGCAGGCCGGGTTCTGGCCCCATGCGAACATGCCCTTGAACTGGCCGTTGAACACCTTGTCCCACAGGCCCAGCCACATGTATTCGGTGAGCTTGGTGCCTCCGTCCACCTTGGGCAGATACTTGTAAGCGTTTTC
This sequence comes from Halodesulfovibrio sp., assembly GCA_047972125.1. Lineage (GTDB taxonomy): Bacteria > Desulfobacterota > Desulfovibrionia > Desulfovibrionales > Desulfovibrionaceae > Halodesulfovibrio. The sequence continues at coordinate 81 of JBKEAK010000241.1, read as the reverse complement.
CAGCGAGGCACCGGGGTACTGTGCCTTGAGCAGGCTGGCCAGATATTTGGGCCTGTTGGACCACCAGTTGGCGGACATGGG
>JBKEAK010000240.1:0-8313 GCA_047972125.1 Halodesulfovibrio sp. | reverse complement strand
TTTTGAGAATCTTGCGCTCTTCAATATACGCCTGAATGGAATCGAGCGGGCAGCCCACCGCCTCTGCCGCATCACGGTTGGCCTGCAAATCGGATGAAAGCCGGCGCAGAATGTTCTGTGCCCCCTGCAATATGCCGCCGAGCGGATTATTGATCTCGTGGGCCATGCCTGCGGCAAGCCCGCCCACAGACATCATCTTCTCCGTCTGAATCATTATCTGTTCCAGACGCACCTGCTCGGTCACATCGTCAAGGCGAATAACAGCCCCGCCAGATTCGCCGCACTCGTCGCACGGCAGCGGAAATACTGTCACACTCTCTATGCGCAACCTGCCCTGCAGATACACCTGTCTGCGCGGCAGGGTGATGGGGCCGCCGGAATCCATTGCCCGCGTCACCTCATCGAGCATGGAGGCGAGTCTGGGATACGCCTCGCGTAGCGGCCTGCCCATGGCCTGCGCCGCGCTCAGGCCGGAATCATTCTCGGCCTGCCTGTTCCACTGCACCACACGCCCTTCCGGGTCCACGCCCACAATAACAGAGGGCATGGCATTGATGATGTTAGCCAGCAAAATCCTGAGCCTGCGCGACTCTTCAGTTGCCCGCACCCGGTCGGTCACATCGCGGGCCACACCAATGCCACCTGCCACCCGGCCATCTTCAAAGAAGGGGCGTTCAAGCACTTCCAGTACCCCGGCGGTGCCATCCTTGTAACGCAGCTCCACATGGAAGGGGGGGACATCCTCACCCTGCAAAATGCGCCGGATGCTGTCGTCCAGAGAGCGGTTCACAGGATTATCAGTCCGGTACGTTCTCCCGCTCTCAATGAATTCTTCAGTGGTGTAGCCGGTTACGTGATAAATGGATGGCGAAACATAGCTGAACCTGCCGTCCATGCCGCGGCGGTACAGGCAGTCTCCCATGTTGGATAAGAGAAATTCAAGCTCCGAGGCCATGTCGGAAATACGCTGCGCAGACTGCTCAAGTTTCTGCTCCGCGCGCAGACGTTCAGAAATATCGCGCGCCACGATAACGGCGTATTCAACCCCATCCAGATTATGCAGGCTGACAGAAACCTCAACAGGCACTGCGGGCCTGAGATAGCACGGCAACTCGGTCTGAAAGGTCACATGCCTGCACTCACCCGGGCACTGGAAAAAATGCTGAAGACGATTCGCCATGTCCTGCCCGAACAGTTCTTCCAGCCGACGCTCTTCAGGGGGAACTCCCGCGCCAAAACACTCCATGGCAGCGTAGTTGGCGTGCACCATGCCCAGCGGATCAAGCCGCACAAGATAACAATAGTCCCGCGCGGTATCCACGAGAATCTGAAAACGCTCAAGCTCGCCGATCTTGCGCCGCAACTCGGGGTAGTAGCTCTTGCGCAGCGACCGTTCACCAAGACCGATCAGCTTTTCGATCTCGAGCGTCTGCCCTTCTTCCGGCCCCATAAGGGAGTCGGCAACGTGCTCCGGTCCCTTCTGCGGATCAGAGCCGGTGGACTGCGGTCTACCACGCCTCTTCATACAATTCCTCTATTTCAGCCTGAGTAAACCGGCGGGGGTTGGTCAGCATGCAGGCATCCTGCATCGCGGTCTTTGCCAGCTTTGGTATGAGCGCCTTGTCCATGTTCATCACGCGCAGCCCTTCAGCTATGCCTATGCCACGGCCAAAGGACTGCAAGCAGTCAAACAGGTTCTGTCGCACCACGTCATCCGGCAGCCCATCTTCAGGCATGCCAAAGGCGCGGGCCAGATCTCGGTAGCGCTGCGGGACAGAAGCAAAGTTCGCCCGCACAAGATAGGGAAGCAAAATGGCGTTGCACTCACCGTGCGGCGAATCAAGCACCCCGCCCAGACTGTGGGCCATGGCGTGCACCGCGCCGAGTATGGCGTTGGAAAAGGCATAGCCCGCATGCATGGAGGCCCGCATCATGCCTTCGCGCGCAACGGCATCATCAGGCTGCGCTACTGCACGTTCAAGGTACTTGCGGACAAGGCGCACAGCATCCAGGGCAAAAAGATCGGTGGTGGGGGATGAAACAGTGGAAACATATGCCTCGAATGCGTGTGTCAGCGCATCCATGCCGGTTGCCGCAGTCAGGGCGGCAGGCATGGAATAGGTGCATTCGGGGTCAATGAGCGCCACATCGGGAATGGCAGCCTGCGCCACAATGGCTATCTTCAGCCTGCGCGATGTGTCGTTGATGATGCAGAACTGAGAAATATCGGCGCTAGTTCCGGCTGTGGTCGGTATGCAGATCATGGGGGGCGCGGGCGATTCAACCTTGTCCACTCCCTCGAAGGAAAGCACATCGGCACCGTTGGTGGCCATGAATCCTATGGCCTTGGCCGCATCCATGGGGCTGCCACCCCCTATGGCCACCACGCCGTCGCACCGGGAATCCAGAAACAGGGCTGTGCCTTTGCGGGCCTGATCGTCTCTTGGGTTGGGAGAGATATCGTCAAAAATGGTCGTGCGAATCCCCGCCTCGTGCAACGAGGCCACAAGGTCGTCAACAAGCCCTGTCGCGCGCACGCCTTTGTCGGTCACGATAAGGCAGTGGCTCAAACTGAAGTTTTGCACATACTTGGTCAGCAGAAATCGCGCACCATTGCCGAAGATGACCTCCGGTGCCGCGAACTTTCGCAGGGAATGGATTCCGCTCATGCATACCTCCTGCTTTTCAAGGAATTACAGATTATCACAGGGTGTTAGCAAGCGAAACCCCAAAGAATGAAATAATACTTCCTGCCCCTGACCGGACTATCCGTCGTCCCTGTATCTGCGCACTTCATCGAGAAAAAGTTTAAGTGAAGGAGCAGGGTTATCCTTCTTCCAGACAACGCGCAGTTCCGGACTGGGCATGTCTCCCAGAATGGGACGATAGACCATACCCGGCCGTGTTTCCGCACTTACCGATGCCGGGTGAATGGAGCAGCCGAGTCCGGCGGCCACAAGGGCCTTGCCCGTCTCAATGCGGGCAACACTCTGCACCACCTCCGCCACAACCCCGGCATTGCGGAAGCTGGCAATAAGGGCATCGTACAGCAAGGGGTGTTGCTTGCGAGGAAACAGAATCAGCGGCACCCCGGCCAGCTTGGCAAGGGGCACGGCGTCCAGTTCGGCAAGGGCATGCCCCTGAGGTATGCCGAGCAGAAAAGGTTCCTTGCGAAACAGCAGGCTTTCCAAACGCATGGGCACACCGCGCAGGCAGCTGATGAGCCCCACGTCCAGTTCGTCTGCCGCAATCATTCTGAGCTGATGCGCCGTGGAGTATTCCCACAATTCCATCCGCACCTTCGGACAGCGCTGCCTGAACTCGCGAATGGCTTGCGGATATCCGGTCATGAGCGCATAGCCCATGAACCCCACCCTGAGCAGCCCTTCCTCGCCTCTGGCAACGGCCTGCACCCGCTTAACGGCCTGATCCATGCGTTGCATGATGTCCCGGGCGTCCACAAGAAGTGCCTCACCCTCCGGTGTCAGGGCCACACTCCGGCTGGTTCTGCGGAACAGGCTCACGCCCAGTTCATCCTCAAGCTGACGAATCTGCTGGCTGAGCGGGGGCTGTGATATATGCAGCCGCCTTGCCGCCTTGCCGAAGTGCAGCTCCTCCGCCACGGTCACGAAATAGTGAAGGTGTCTGATTTCCATGATTGATATGTATCACATATCAATCTCGTCATAAAGCAATATTGGACATCTCAATACCACAGGCGCAGTATCTCCTCATCGCAGATGGTTGATGCAGGAGGAAAGCATGAACGCGATTCGTATTTTCAACAATGCTGGAATGATAGGCAGACCATTACAGGTCCTGAATCGATCGCTTCAGGCGATCTTGAACCAGCCGCTTCGGCTGGCAATGGTTCAGCCGCTTCGGCAAGCCATGGTTCAACCGCTTTGGCTGGGCATGAGGCAACTGCTTCGGCTGGTCATGGTGCAGACGGTTCGGAAGGGCATGAACTTGGTGTGCCTCGCGGCCGCCCTTGCAGTTGCCCAAATAGCGGCGCTTGCAGTGCCCCAGATGGCTGGCGCAGAATCCCCGGTCACCCGCACCGCTCCGGTACAGGAACAGAATGCCCGTATTATCCTGCACACGGAATCAACAGCCCCGGTGTGCCTTGCCATGGACGCACACGGCGCGCTCTATCTGGCGGACGAACAGTCAGGAACCATCCGCTGTGTCACGAGAGACGGCGAATCCGGCGTATTGGTGAGCGGCCTGCGTGCGCCCTGCGCCATAGCCGTGAGCCACCACCGCGAACTGGTTGTGGGTACCCGTCTGGGCGAAATATGGAAGATTATGCCCGACGGCAGTGCCGTGCTGGCAGGCAGGATGAAAGAGCCTGTGGTATCCGTGACCATGGACAGGGACGGTGCCGTGCTGGCAGCCACGGCAACAGGAACCGTGCTGCGCATACCGGCACAATGAGAAATGACGATTCCGCCCGGGTTCGACTGAGTTCTGGCCGAGTCCGACCGGTGCTGGGCGGTTCCGACAGGTTCTGGCCGGTTCTGACCATGTCCACACAGTCCCGCCCCGCATGGAAGGACGAGATACTCCGCACAGGCAGACAAATTAGTGCATGAAGGGACGTGGCTGGCCGTCCCTTTCTGCATAGGCCTGCACGCCATCACGGTCAGGCCTGCAGCAGACGCCGCACCATAAATTTTCAGCAGACTCCCTTATCGGGTGCCCTCACCTGACATTACCACCAAGCGTCCGGACAGCTCTGCATAAGCACCCAGATCGGGCCCCCGCACTGGGCCCATCACCGAGTCCGGCCGGGCTCAGATGTGTGCCGAGATCATATCGCCTGCGCCCACCACTCCGGCGGCAACGCTGGCGGAAGGCATGGCACTGGCAACGGTGGTGCTGGCATCATCGGAATCAGTCTGACCGAGCGCGCCGAGCGAGTCCTGTGCACCGGCAGCGAGATTCTGCATCTGGCTCATGGCACCTGCGGACTGGCCGCCATAGGCTTCCATGGCTCTGCGACGAAGCCACATGGGCACGCCGTGTCTGCCGGAAACATGTTCCTCATCCTGCCCTTCCTTGCCCCAGGCAAGCTTTTTGCCCTTGCCGGTGGCACCGACAGCATCAGTTGCGCCCGTTGCACCGGTTGCACCGGAATTCTCTGCACCTTCCCCCTGTTCCGCTGCGGAAACACCGTTGGGGGCAGTCTTGATTGTCAGTTCCCCGCTGGCAACCATGGACTTGGCCTTGGCAAGGCCATGCATCATCACGGCCTGCACTTCTTCAGGAGAGACAACGCCGTCTCCGTTAAGATCCATCTGTTCGGACTTGCCTGCCTTCTTCGAGGCATCCTCGTCCGAACTGCCCATCTTGTAGGTGCCCTTCAGGTTCTCGCTGCCGGGGCCGCTGAATTCCTGATCGGTAGCTTCTCCGGAGCCTACGCCGCCAGCTTCGCCCGTGCCGGTCTGGCCATTCTGATTAGCCGAAGCGCCAAGGGCATTGGCAATCTCGCTCTGGGTAAGATAGCCGTCGCCGTCCGTGTCGGCAGCTTCGAAATCATCACGGGACAGATCGCTCTCTGATTCGGAGAGCTTGCCGTCGCCGTCTGAGTCCTGCATCTGGATTATGGCGGCGGCGAGCCTGTTGAGGCGGGTGTTGTTATCGCCGCTGCTCATGTGGTTGGAGAGTTCCTCCGCCGATACATAGCCGTCGCTGTCCGTATCCACCGAGTCGAACCGGCCACGCGACATGTGCATTTCCGAAAAGGAAAGCTGCCCGTCGTCGTCCTGGTCCCGGTCTTCCAGAACCTTTTTGGCCAACTGGTCATAATCAGGCTCGGAATCCTTTGTTCCGCGCTGACCAACACCATACATCCAACTGTTGCCGGATAACGATTGATCAATTCCCGATACGCTCATACTTGCCTCTCTGCGTTTTACCCCTGCCCGATTGCACCGGATGCAGGCGGCAAACATTGCCGCTGCGAAGAAACGCGGAGAAAGCAGCAAAAAACGGTCCGTAAAGGACCGTTTTGAAAGCTGAAGAAATCTTAAGTTTTGTAAAGATTGTATCGCTATGGAATTACACGAGTTTCCAATCCTTAATTCGCAAATCCACTTCTGCCCCGCCGTTATAGCGGTCTATGCGGGGAGAAAAGGCGAGGCGAATATTCCGCCCCTCAATCATGGGGGGCATGGCTTCTGCCATACGCCACGCCTTGGCATGCAGGGTTATGCCACTCGTGCCATCAAAGAGCTCCAGCTTGAGGTGCTTTCTGGCAAACACGCGGCGCGATTTCACCAGTAGCGGTGGTGAGGCAAACACAGGCTCGCCGTTCCCCATGCCGAAAGGCTGCAGCAGCTCAAGCTCCTTGAGCAGAGTAAAGTCCGAGGCCTGATCAAAGCCCCTGTCACCATCCACTCGCAGGTGTGCCGTGAGGGGCTGTGGGCCTATGGCCTGCTCCACAATGCCGGTGAAACGCTCCCTGAAGGCATCGAGCTTGTCCGGAGCAAAGGACATGCCCGCCGCCAGCTTGTGGCCACCGAATCCCAGAAACAGGTCGGCGCAGCGGGTAAGCCCTTCATGCAGATGAAATTCGCTTATGGAACGGGCGGAGCCCTTTATCACTTCACCTTCGCGGCAGAGTATGACCGTGGGCCGGTAATGCTGCTCCACCACACGGGAAGCCACAATGCCGATAACGCCGGAATGCCAGTCCTCGCCATAAAGCACCAGCGCATTTCTGCCGAGCTGCGTTTGCGCCTGCTGAAGGGCCGCCTCCTGAATCCGCTCTTCCTCGTTCTTGCGTTCCTCGTTCATGCCGTCCAGCGAGTTGGCAAGCCTGCGGGCCTCTTCCGGGTCCTGCGAGAGCAGCAGGTCCAGTGCGAGCCCTGCCTTGCCCATACGGCCCGCCGCATTGATGCGGGGCGCAAGCCCGAACGCCACCTGTCCTGCCCCGACGGATGCGCCGGGAGCATAGCCGGAAACTTCCTTGAGCGCGGCCATGCCTATACGCTTGCCTTCTGCCAGCACAAGCAGACCGTTCTTGACCAGAATGCGGTTCTGCCCTGCAAGCTCCACCACGTCGGCAATAGTGCCCAGAGCCACAAGGTCAAGCAGCGGACGCACATCCTGCTTGACGCCTGTCTGCTTTTCCAACCGGGCGTTCAGGGCACACATGAGGAAGAAGGCCACCCCCACCCCGGCCAGTGCCGGGCAGGGACAATCCCGCAGGCGAGGATTGCAGATGGCGTGGGCGTCCGGCAATTTTTCACCGGGCAGATGGTGGTCGGAAACAACCACGAGCATGCCCAGCTCACGGGCACGGGCCACGGGCGCGAAATCGGAAATGCCGCAATCCACGGTGAGCAGCATGCCCACGCCCTGCGCGTGCAGGGCCTCCACCCCGGCCACGTTCATGCCGTAGCCTTCGGTCATTCGGTTGGGCAGATGGTGCAGGGTGCTGATGCCATGCCCTGCGAGAAAACTCTTCACCAGTGCGGTGGAGGTAACGCCGTCCACATCATAGTCGCCCCATACAGCCAGTTTGCGACCTTCCGCCAGCCCGTGCGCGAGCACATCCGCCGATTCATCCAGCCCCGGCCATTCGCACAACGGCGCAAGCTGGCGCAGGAAAGGGCTCAGGTATTGCTGCATGTCTTCGCGGCTCTGCATCCCGCGATGCCAGAGAAGGTCAGCCAGAAAATCGGAAATTTCGAGTTGCTCCGCCCATGCAGTAATATCCTGCGGGGCAGACTCTGAGGAACGGGGAATCCATTCTTTGGACAAAAGATACTCCCTGAAGTGCGAACAAGGGCAAACTAGATGAGATGAGAAACAAACGCCCGCAGGTTTTCCGGGGCCAGCCGTTCGGCAAGGTCGCGCTCGAACCGGTCCGTATCCGGCACGAAACGGGTGAGCAGCGCAGTTGCCGTTTCCGGCATGGGTATAGCCTGCTCGTCCCGGCTGTGCAACAGCGCATTGGCCACGTGCAGCATGGCGGCCGGGCGCTTGTGTTCGCCTGCAAGGCTGGGCTGGTGGTGCCAGCTTATGGGGTCGGTAAGAGCGTCCGGGAGATTCCAGTAGGACAGGACATGGGCGGCAATGACGGCATGGTCCATGCCCCAGTAGCTGTCTTCCGCCTCGGCATCCGTAATGTTCCGAGCATCCCGCAGCTTGCGGATGGCAGACCATGTGAGCGGCCTGAAGGAGGCTATGAACAGCTTGCCGAGATCGTGCAGCAGGCCCGCCGTATAGAGAGTGTCCGGGTCTTCGTTCATCCCCGCCTTTGCCGCATGCTGGGCGATGAGCCGGGCAGCCTCGCCCACGCCC
>JBKEAK010000239.1:0-7003 GCA_047972125.1 Halodesulfovibrio sp. | reverse complement strand
CGTGACGATGAGCTTGGAACAAGCCTTCTAGCGATCACGGGTCTTGTAGCCCTGAGTGGGAATACCCCAGGGGGTAACGGGGTGACGACCACCGGAGCTACGACCTTCACCACCACCAAGCGGGTGGTCAACCGGGTTCATGGCTACGCCGCGAACCTTGGGACGACGACCCAGCCAACGGTTACGACCTGCTTTGCCCAGAGAGATGTTCTCGTGGTTCACGTTGCCTACCTGGCCGATAGTGGCCACACAGGTCAGCAGAACCTTGCGAACTTCACCAGAGGGCATACGCAGCAGAGCGTACTTGCCTTCCTTGGCGATGAGCTGTGCGTAGGAACCGGCTGCGCGGCAGAACTGTCCGCCCTTGCCGGGTGCAAGCTCAATGTTGTGGATGATGGTACCAACCGGGATCTTAGCCATGGGCAGAGCGTTGCCGGGCTTGATGTCGGCGCTTTCACCGGCGATCAGCTTGTCACCCTGCTGGATGCCAAGAGGAGCCAGAATGTAGCGCTTTTCACCATCTGCGTAGTTCAGCAGAGCGATACGTGCGGTACGGTTGGGGTCGTATTCGATATGAGCAACGGTTGCCGGAATATCGAACTTGTCACGCTTGAAGTCGATGAGACGGTACAGGCGCTTATGCCCGCCGCCACGGCGACGCATGGTGACACGGCCATAGCTGTTACGACCGGCCTTCTTGGTCAGACCTACGGTCAAAGACTTCTCAGGGGTGCTGCGCGTTACTTCCTCAAAGTCGGAGACGGTCTGGAAGCGACGACCCGGAGAAGTAGGCTTAAGCTTACGAACTGCCATTGCTTACACTCCCTCGAAGAATTCGATTTTTTCACCAGGTGCAAGGGTCACGTAAACCTTCTTGAACCCGGGAATCTGGCCGACAGTGCGTCCCTGACGTACGCGAGCCATAGGCTTGCGACGAATCACGTTAACGCTAGCAACCTTCACATTGTAGGCTTCTTCGACGGCCTTCTTTATTTCGATCTTGTTGGCGCTGGGAGCGACGTAGAAGGTTACCTTTTCGGCGTAATCCTTAAGATCGGAAGCCTTTTCGGAAACCAGAGGCTTGATAAGTATCTGTGTGTAGTTCATATCATCACCTCTACTTCAGTCGTTCCTGAACGGGTTCAACGGCACCTTCAAGCAGAACCAGCTGCTTGTGGCGAAGCACGTCGTACACGTTCAACTGTTCAACATTCTGCACGGTAATGCCGGGCAGGTTGCGAGCAGAAAGCGCGAGCTTTTCATCGGCACCGTTTGCAATGATGAGAGCCTTGCCAAGACCGAGCTTGCCGACAACTTCTGCCATCAGCTTGGTCTTCACTTCGGCCAGCTCAATGCCCTTCACTACCATCAGAGACTCTGCAGCCAGACGGGAGGAAAGAGCCATGCGCATTGCGAGGCGACGAACCTTCTTGTTTACCTTGAAGCCGTAATCGCGGGGCTGGGGGCCAAAAATGATGGCACCACCACGCCAGATGGGCGAACGGGAAGAACCGGAACGTGCACGACCGGTACCCTTCTGGCGCCAGGGCTTGGCACCACCGCCGCTAACTTCGGCGCGAGTCTTGGTAGCATGAGTCCCTGCACGCATGGCTGCACGCTGAGCGCGAACCACGAGGTTCAGGATTTCCGGCTTTACCTCGACTTCGAACACTTCAGGGGCCAGAGTGATGTCACCGGCTTCCTGCTTGTTCTGATCGTATACTTTTACAACAGCCACTTTAGTACCCCTTTACTGCTTGCGAACCATTACCAGACCATTCTTGGGACCAGGAACGGCACCCTTGATCAGGATCAGGTTTTCATCGGCGCGCACAGCGACGACTTCGAGGTTAATGACGGTTGTACGCTCGCTGCCCATGTGGCCAGCCATCTTCTTGCCCTTGATGATCTTGCCGGGCTCGGTGTTGTTACCGATGGAACCGGGGGAGCGATGTACCTTTTCGTGACCGTGGCTCGCGGGCATGCCGCCGAAGTTCCAGCGCTTCATAACGCCCTGGAAGCCCTTACCGATAGAAGTGCCGGTCACCTTCACCTTGTCGCCGGGATTGAAAATCTCGACAGTGACGTCCTGACCTACTTCCATCTCAGGCGCACCTTCGAGACGGATTTCGCGAGTGTTACGGAACAAGCCCTTGCCGGCCTTTTCAAAATGACCCTGCATAGGCTTGGAGACGTGCTTTTCCTTGGCGGTGCCAAAGGCTATCTGCACTGCATTATATCCATCAGAGGCCGCATCCTTGACCTGGATGACGGGGCAGGGGCCAGCTTCGATGACGGTGCATGCTACTGCGGAACCGTCATTGACGAAGATGCGCGTCATGCCCAACTTGCGGCCCAAGATTGCCATTTTCTCAGCCATGACTACCTCTCGCTAGAGTTTGATTTCTACGTCCACGCCAGCGGGCAGACTCAGCTTACCAAGTGCATCCACGGTCTGCTGGGTGGGCTCAAGAATGTCCATGAGCCGCTTGTGAATGCGCATTTCGAACTGTTCGCGAGACTTCTTGTCTACGTGAACGGAACGGTTGACCGTGAACTTGTGAATGTTGGTGGGGAGCGGGATAGGTCCGGCAACCCCAGCGCCCGTGTTGCGCGCCGTATCTACGATTTCAGCCACAGCCTTATCAAGGATGCGGTAATCGTAAGCTTTCAGCTTGATCCTGATACGATCACTGCTAACAGTCGTCATAGTTTATTACTCCATGATTCGGGAAACAGTACCCTTGCCTCTGGTGGCCCCGTGAGGTGGAGCGCACCCTGCCTTTCAGGCGATAGGCAGTAAATTCCTCACAAACGATGGCTGCTCGCCGGACTAACTTGCGGGTAACGATCCCGCTAGCCTTCGGCTATGCTTGCCGTACAGTCCAGCGATGAACGAGGGTTGCCACGACTTCGCTTGCGAAATCATGCGCTCTTATATGGAGTATTTTATGGAGGAGAAGAAGATGGGGGAGGTTCGGACCATCCAGTCCGGCAACACCATTTTTCATCTCTCCGCTTCCACGAAGAACGCCCACGTTGTCGCCAGCCTGGTCCGGATCTGATTCAATCAGCCGGACAGGTGGTCCAACAGGGTTCCCAAATGCGAGTGCCGAAGCACCCTTTCTTGTATGTGTGTCAGACAACCCGCTCAGCGCGAACCGCCTAGACACGACACCATGCAGCATTTAGAAACGCCTGCAAATGTCAAACAACAGCAGAACAGGCTCGACCTGTCCTTTGGTCCCCCCAGGGTGAGGGGGAGATTTTGCTTCGGCCAGGAGACACAGATCCCCGGTCAAGCGAAGACGGTTTATACATGCCGCCACGGGGTGCGTCAAGCAGGATTTCATTTTTTCTGAAAAAAATATAATCCGGCTCTACCCTACCCTCTCATAATAAGAAAAGCCCCGGTTTCGTGAGAAACCGGGGCTCAACATTATATATAGGTCGTCACTACGCGTTCTTGGCCTTGATGCCTTCGGCAATCGAGTTGGGAACGGGTTCGTAGTGGTCGAACTGCATGGTGAAGGTTGCGCGGCCCTGGGTCTTGGAGCGCAGGTCGGTAGCGTAACCGAACATTTCGCTCAGCGGAACCATACAAGCCACAACCTGTGCGTTGGCACGGGCTTCCATACCCTGCACGCGACCACGACGGCCGTTCAGGTCACCCATAACGTCGCCGAGGTATTCCTCGGGGGTAACTACTTCAACGGACATGATCGGCTCAAGGATCTGGGGACCAGCCTTGCGCATAGCTTCCTTCACCGCCATGGAACCGGCGATGTAGAAGGCCTGTTCGGAGGAGTCAACATCGTGGTAAGAACCGAATACCAGAGTAACCTTGACGTCAACGGTGGGGAAGCCGGCAGAAACACCGCTCTTGAGTGCTTCCTGGATACCCTTGTCAACAGCGGGGATGTATTCCTTGGGAATAACGCCGCCGCTGATGGCGTTGACGAACTCGTAACCCTTTTCGGGGTTCGGCTCGACTTCGATGACAACGTGACCGTACTGACCGCGACCACCGGACTGCTTGGCGTACTTGTGGTCTTCCTTAGCAGGCTTGGTGATGGTTTCGCGGTACGCAACCTGGGGCTTGCCCACGTTTGCGTTAACGCTGAATTCACGGGTAAGGCGGTCAACGATGATTTCGAGGTGCAGTTCACCCATACCGGCAATCAGAGTCTGGCCGGTTTCGTCGTCGCCCTTCACGCGGAAGGACGGGTCTTCCTTGGCCAGCTTGGCAAGCGCTGCGGACAGTGCATCGCGGTCGGCCTTGGTCTTGGGCTCAATGGCAACTTCGATAACCGGTTCGGGAATGTCGAGAGACTCCAGAACAACAGGACGGTCAACAGAACATGCAGTGTCGCCGGTAGACACGTTCTTCATGCCTACAACAGCAACGATGTCGCCTGCGCCGGCCCACTTGATTTCTTCACGCTTGTTGGCGTGCATCTTCAAGAGACGGCCTACGCGTTCCTTCTTGCCAGTGTTGGCATTCAGGATGGTCATACCGGATTCAATGAAACCGGAGTAGATGCGGACGAAGGAAAGGTGACCGATGTAGGGGTCGGACATCAGCTTGAACACCAGACCGGCGAGAGGCTCGCTGTCCTTGCAGGGGCATTCGTACTTAACATCTTCCTTGTCAGGATCAGTACCAATCATTGCGGGAATATCGACAGGGCTGGGCAGGAAGTCGACAACTGCGTCAAGGAGAGGCTGCACACCCATGTTACGGAATGCAGAGCCGCACAGTACCGGTACGATGGAGCGGCGGATGGTAGCAAGGCGCACAGCGCTCTTGATCTCTTCCACAGTAAGCTCTTCACCGCCAAGGTACTTCTCGAGCAGCGCTTCGTCTTCTTCAGCCACGGCTTCCATCATTTCAAGGCGCTTTTCGTCAAACAGGTCCTGCATGTCTGCGGGTACCGGTCTGATTTCGAATTCTGCACCCTTGGATGCCTTATCATAATAGATGGCATTGCCTTCGATGAGGTCAACAATACCTTCATAGTGATCTTCGGAGCCGATAGGCAGCTGAAGCGGAATGGGCTTGGCACCGAGGCGATCCTTGATCATGCTCACGCAACGCCAGAAGTTGGCACCGATACGGTCCATCTTGTTGACGAAGCACATACGCGGAACGCCGTAACGGTCAGCCTGGCGCCATACGGTTTCAGACTGGGGCTCAACGCCGGCAACGGAGTCGAACACGCATACGCAGCCATCGAGCACGCGCAGGGAACGTTCAACTTCCATAGTGAAGTCAACGTGGCCGGGGGTGTCGATGATGTTTACGCGGTGTTCCTTCCAGAAACAGGTGGTAGCAGCGGAAGTAATGGTAATACCGCGCTCCTGCTCCTGCTCCATCCAGTCCATGGTGGCCTGGCCATCATGAACTTCGCCGATCTTGTGCGACACACCGGTGTAAAAGAGAATACGCTCAGTGGTCGTGGTCTTACCGGCATCGATGTGAGCCATGATGCCGATGTTCCTCTGCATTGGAATTGGTACTTTTCTAGACACGCTTCGTCTCCAGCACTACCAACGGTAATGAGCGAATGCCTTGTTGGCTTCGGCCATACGGTGGGTGTCTTCTTTCTTCTTCACGGCACCGCCGCGGTTATTGAATGCATCAAGCAGTTCGCCGGAAAGGCGGTTGACCATGCCCTGCTCGCCACGGCCGCGGGAGTAGGTGATCAGCCAACGGATAGAAAGAGAAACCTGACGGTCGGGACGCACTTCCAGCGGCACCTGATAGGTAGCACCGCCAACGCGGCGGGACTTGACTTCAAGATGGGGCTTAACGTTTTCAACCGCACGCTCGAAAGCGCGGATTGCGTCTTCGCCGGTCTTTTCGGCCAGTACTTCCAGGGCCTTGTAGAATATCTTTTCAGCCGTACCCTTCTTACCGTCGTACATAAGACGGTTTACGAAACGGGCAGCCAGGCGGCTTCCGTATACCGGATCAGGCAGGATTTCACGCTTTGGGATAGGACCTTTACGAGGCATAGTATCTTACTCCATCTACTTGGGCCGCTTGGCACCGTACTTGGAACGTCCCTGACGACGATCGTTAACACCAGAAGTGTCGAGAGTACCACGAACGATGTGATAGCGCACACCGGGAAGGTCTTTTACGCGGCCCCCACGGATCATGACTACAGAGTGCTCCTGCAGGTTGTGGCCTTCACCGGGAATGTATGCGGTCACTTCAAGACCGTTGGTGAGACGAACACGCGCAACCTTACGCAGTGCGGAGTTAGGCTTCTTAGGCGTGGTGGTGTACACGCGGGTGCAAACACCACGACGCTGGGGGCAGGCCTGCAGGGCGGGAGTCTTCTTCCGCTTTGCTACAGCCTTGCGCTCCTTGCGGATGAGCTGGTTAATAGTGGGCATTTTTCCTCCGTAGGAAATTATCAAAGTCTTTCGCTCAGTTTAAGACGCACGGCGATACACCACCGCCGACAATATGTCAAGCGGCAGCATAAAACTAGCGTTCCCGCCAGTCAGCATGTCTGGCAGGATCAGCCAGTTACCTGCGCCAATCCAAACGGGGACCTCGATGCGGCCCAGCAGCCCGCTTGGCATCGAAATCAGACCCGTGAAAATAAGACAGCGTTCTTTACGCCGATTCCAAAAGGTATTCAAGCAAATTCTTGCACTCTTCCCATGATTATTAAATTGATACTCTTCCGGAACCCTTTTGACACCCGTTTGAGATATTTCTCACATGCCATCATTGCTGACCATGCGCTGGCCTGCGGGCGGCTTTTACTCCCATACTATCTATCTTAATGACAGCCGTATCCCAAACACGGTTTATTGAAAAAAAGCTTGACAACATTCACAGTCGATAACTATCTAAATTTTATGGAGATAAAAAGTGAAGTTTTTGCGCTTGACTTTTTGTCTAATTTTTCACAAGTCCTACATCACGTGCTCACGAGTACTTTGAACAAGACTTTCAATCATTAGTCATGACTGAAACAATTGT
>JBKEAK010000238.1:0-8940 GCA_047972125.1 Halodesulfovibrio sp. | reverse complement strand
GCAGCCACCGACGGTCCCATGCCCCAGACCCGTGAGCACATCCTGCTCGCTCGTCAGGTTGGCGTTCCGTCCCTCGTCGTATTCATGAACAAGTGCGACATGGTTGACGACGAAGAACTTCTGGAACTCGTAGAAATGGAAGTTCGCGAACTTCTGTCTTCCTACGACTTCCCCGGCGACGACATTCCGGTTATCCGCGGTTCCGCTCTGAAGGCTCTTGAAGCTGACAGCGCCGACGATCCGGCTGTTGATTGCATCAAGGCTCTTCTCGACGCTTGTGACTCTTACATTCCTGAGCCCCAGCGCGAAGTTGACAAGCCCTTCCTGCTTCCCATCGAAGACGTGTTCTCCATCTCCGGCCGCGGTACCGTTGTTACCGGCCGTATCGAACGCGGTATCATCAAGGTTGGCGAAGAAGTGGAAATCGTGGGCATCCGTCCCAACCAGAAGACCACCTGCACCGGCGTTGAAATGTTCCGCAAGCTGCTCGACGAAGGTCAGGCTGGCGACAACGTTGGTCTGCTCATCCGCGGTATCAAGCGTGATGAAGTTGAGCGCGGTCAGGTTCTCTGCAAGCCCGGCTCCATCAAGCCCCACACCAAGTTCAAGGCAGAAGTTTACGTTCTGTCCAAGGACGAAGGCGGCCGCCACACTCCGTTCTTCACCGGCTACCGTCCCCAGTTCTACTTCCGTACCACTGACATCACCGGCGTGATTGCTCTGGACGAAGGCGTGGAAATGGTAATGCCCGGCGACAACGCTGTGTTCAACGTAGAACTCATTCACCCCATCGCAATGGAAAAGGGTCTTCGCTTCGCTATCCGTGAAGGTGGCCGTACCGTTGGCGCAGGTGTTGTGTCTGAGATCGTGGAGTAAGTCATGCGCGTTAACATTCAGCTTGCTTGCACCGAGTGCAAGCGGCGCAATTACGCGACCGACAAGAATAAGAAGAATACTACCGGTCGTCTGGAGCTGAAGAAGTATTGTCCTTGGGACAAGAAACACACGCTCCATCGCGAAACCAAGTAAGGTAGTTTCGATAAAGCAGGGGTGTAGCTCCAACGGCTAGAGCGCCGGTCTCCAAAACCGGATGTTGCGGGTTCGAATCCCTCCACCCCTGCCATTTTTTCTTCTTACCCCCTTTTCGGTGAGGCGACCATGGCGAATAAGCACTCTAAGAAAGCTGAAAAAGCCAACGACTCCCAATCGGGCGTTGAAAGCAAGATTTCTCAGCTCAAAGAGTACTTCGAAGAATCCCAGGTTGAAATTAAGAAGGTAGTCTGGCCTTCCCGGAAGGAGACGATAACCACAGGCGTAGCAGTGCTGGTGCTTGTTGTTATCATGTCTCTTTTTCTGGGTGTAGTTGATCTGGGACTCACGAAGCTCGTTGAATACATCCTTTCCTAAATTGGACTTTCCCATGACTGAGGAACACATTCCCGCAGCAAAGGCTCGTTGGTATATCATTCACACCTACTCAGGTTTTGAGCAGCGTGTTGAACTGACCATCAACCAGATGATCCGTACCAATGAGGCTCAGGGCCAGATAGAAGAAGTCGTTGTACCGACCGAAAAGGTTGTTGAACTTGTTAAGGGCGAAAAAAGAACGTCCACCCGCAAGTTCTACCCCGGGTATGTCATGGTCAAAATGGTCATGACCGATTTTTCATGGCATCTGGTTTCCAATATTCAGCGGGTAACCGGCTTTGTGGGCGGCAAAAACCGTCCGACTCCCATGCGGGATTCCGAAGCCGAGCGCATCCTCTCCATGATGGAATCCAGACAGGAACAACCCCGGCCGAAGTTCAGCTTCGATCGTGGGGACGAGGTCCGGGTCATTGACGGTCCTTTCGGCGGATTCAACGGCGTTGTAGAGGATGTCAATTTCGACAAGGGCAAACTTCGCGTCTCAGTGTCCATTTTCGGCAGACAGACTCCGGTAGAACTGGATTTTGTCCAAGTGGATAAGGGCTAACGCGCATAGAGCATTTTCGCCGATTAACGGCGACTGCCATAGAGGTATATTGGAATGGCTAAGAAAGAAATTGCAAAAATCAAGCTTCAGATTCCGGCAGGGGCAGCTAACCCCTCCCCGCCCATCGGCCCCGCACTGGGTCAGCATGGTCTGAACATCATGGGCTTCTGCAAGGAATACAACGCTAAGACGATGGACCAGAAGGGTCTGATCATCCCCGTTGTTATCACCGTGTACGCGGATCGCTCCTTCAGTTTTATCACCAAGACCCCGCCCGCTTCTGTCCTGATTCTCAAGGAAGCTAAGGTACAGAAGGGTTCCGGCGAACCGAACCGTAAGAAGGTTGGTTCCCTGACCATGGACCAGGTTGAAGAAATTGCAAAGCTGAAGATGCCCGATCTTAACGCAGCCAGCCTTGAAGCTGCGAAGAAGACCATCATGGGCACCGCCCGCAGCATGGGTGTTGACATTAAGTAGGTTTCTGGAAATCAGTCGGACTGCCGCTCGCTGGGTAAAACCAGCAGTTTCTACTTTGCATTGAGTGGCAGGAGATTATCGCAGAACAAGACAAAGGAAGGATGACAATGCCCAAGCACGGCAAAAAATATCGCAAGGCAGTTGATGGAGTTTCCCTCCTTGATAAGCTGCCCGTAGAAGACGCGGTTGCAAAATCCGTTGCTTCTGCCTTCGCCAAGTTCGATGAAACCGTAGACGTTTCCATCAACCTCGGCGTTGACCCCAAGTACTCTGACCAGATGGTTCGCGGCGCTTGCGCCCTGCCCCACGGCCTTGGCAAGACTGTACGCGTTGCAGTTTTCTGTAAGGGCGAAAAGCAGGCTGAAGCTACCGCTGCAGGCGCAGACGTAGTAGGCGCTGAAGATCTGGTTGAAAAGATCAAGGGCGGCTGGCTGGACTTTGACAGCGCCATCGCCACCCCCGACTGCATGGCCCTTGTTGGCCAGGTTGGTCGTGTACTCGGACCCCGTGGTCTTATGCCCAACGCAAAGACCGGCACCGTTACCTTTGACGTTGCAGCCGCCGTTTCCGAAGTGAAGGCTGGCCGCGTAGAGTTCAAGGTTGACAAGGCTGGTGTTCTGCACGCTCCCATCGGTAAGGTGTCCTTCGGTCCCGAGAAGCTTCTCGGCAACCTGAAGACCCTGCTTGAAACCGTGAACCGCCTGAAGCCTTCTTCTGCTAAGGGTACCTACATGCGCGCCATGTGCGTATCCAGCACCATGGGCCCCGGTTTCAAGATTGATCCGACACTGATCAAGAAGTTCCTCGAAGGTTAATCGAAAGACCCTTCGAAAGATATTCGGCTTGGGTGGTTTTCCACCCAAGCCTTTTTGGCAAGAGAAATGGAATCTAAGTCGCAGACAGCAGGCTGTTAACAAAACATAAGCCCTGCCGAGACGATTGGCTTAGCTTCCACTTGGCACCCCTTAGTCCAAGGAGACTCACCGTGAATAGGTCTGAAAAAGCTGCGATCATTGAGCGATTGAAGGCTCGCGCCGAATCTGCCAGCCTCGCAGTAGTGACCGACTTCAAGGGTATGCCGGTGGAAAAGATGACCGAGCTGCGTGATGTTCTTCGTAACGGCGGTGGTGAATACCACGTCGTGAAGAACACCCTTGCCGGCATCGCATTCACTGGCGGACAGCACGAAGTTCTTTCTTCCAAGTTGAAGGATAACTGCGCTGTAGCCCTTGGGTTCGATGATCCTGTCGCAGTGGCTAAGGCGCTCGTTGAATTCACCAAGAAGAGCAAGCACTTCGCTATCAAGTTCGCTTCCCTGGAAGGTTCCTTCCTTAGCGACGCTCAGCTTGGAGACCTTGCAAAGCTGCCCGGCAAGCAGGAACTGCTCGCCAAGGCACTTGGCACAATGAACGCTGTACCCACCAACTTCGTTGGCCTTTTCGCCAACATCATCCGCACCTTCCTGTACGCCTTGAACGCAATCAAGGAACAGAAGGAAGCTGCTTAACCCAACCTAACTAAGCCCAATTTGTAAGGAGATCACCATGTCCGTTACCAAAGAACAGGTAGTTGAGTTCATTTCCAATATGACCGTTCTCCAGCTTTCCGAATTCATCAAGGAACTGGAAGAAACCTTCGGCGTATCCGCTGCTGCTCCCGTAGCCGCTATGGTTGCCGGCCCCGCTGCCGCTGCTCCCGCTGAAGAAGCTGAAGAAAAGACCGAATTCGACGTTATCCTGAAGAACGCCGGCGCCAACAAGATCGGCGTTATCAAGGTTGTTCGCGCTCTGACCGGCCTCGGCCTGAAGGAAGCCAAGGACAAGGTTGACGGCGCTCCTGCTTCCCTGAAGGAAGGCGTGTCCAAGGACGACGCTGAAGCCGCTAAGAAGCAGCTCGAAGAAGCCGGCGCCGAAGTCGAAATCAAGTAATTTCGACAAAGCACAAAGCTACTCCAAGCGCGGGCAGGGAAACTTGCCCGCGCTTCTTCAACTACAAAATATAACGGTTAAGAGCCGAAAAAACTCTTGCCATTTTGCGTTGGGCAAACTACTCTGCAAATTTTGGTCGACCTCTCCATACCCCCTAACGTAAATCCATATCGGGCGACACGTTGCACACCCTTTCCGGACGCATAACACCCCGAAATTTCTGCACAAGTGCAGGGCGCTCTATGGCGGACGCGCTCTGCTTTCTGCTGTCGTGTACGCATGCGCGCGGCGGCCATTTTTCTGCAGGCTCATCTTCATGGCAGTCCCCGGCCAAGAGTCTGTGTCCAGCATGCATGAATCCGTTCCGGACCTCCGCCAAACACGGTCTCGCAACTGCCGTCACCAGTTGATGCGGAACAGCCGTTTTTCCGTATCTGTGGCAAACCGTCTCCCCTGAGGTGAAAACATGGGCCAGCTTACAAAGAAATTTGGTAAAATCGAAGTAACTCTTCCCATTCCGCATCTGCTTAACCTGCAAGTGGACTCCTACAAGAAGTTCCTGCAGGAAGGCCGTACGGAACGTCTGCCTGAAGAAGGCTTGGAAGGGGTATTCAGATCCGTATTTCCCATAGAAGACTTCAACCGCACTGCAAGTCTCGAGTACGTCAGCTACGAAGTTGGCGAACCCAAGTACGATCAGGCGGAATGCATATCCAAGGGCCTCACCTACGAAGCCCCCATCCGCATCAAGGTTCGCCTTGTAGTGTATGACGTTGACGAAGATTCCCAGAACCGCACCATCCGCGACATCAAGGAACAGGATATCTACTTCGGTACCCTGCCCCTGATGACCGAGAAGGGCACCTTCATCATCAACGGCACCGAGCGCGTCATCGTCAACCAGCTGCAGCGTTCTCCCGGTATCATCTTCGAACATGATTCCGGCAAAACCCATTCCAGCCGCAAGGTTCTCTACAGCTGCCGCGTGATCCCCATGCGTGGTTCCTGGCTCGACTTCGACTTCGACCACAAGGACATTCTCTATGTCCGTATCGACCGTCGTCGCAAGATGCCCGCTACCATCCTGTTCAAGGCCATGGGCATGAGCCGTACCCAGATTCTGGATTACTTCTACAAGAAGGAAATCTTCCAGCTCGACGGCACCAAGCTGATGTGGGAAGTGGAAAAGGACCTGTACCGCAAGGAACCTGCTTACGTTGACCTCGGCGAAGGCGAAAACATCTTTGCCAAGCAGGGCAAGCTGATCACCAAGCGCGCATGGCGCCAGTTGGTGGATGCCGGTGTGAAGAGCATTGAAGTTGCTCCCGACACCGTCATCGGCATGTACCTTGCCGAAGACATTGTTGACGAGAACACCGGCGAAGTGCTCGCCGAAGCCGCCGACGAGATCTTCCCTGAGACCATCGAACGCCTGCGCGATGCCGGTGTGACCCGTCTGCCCATTCTGCATACCAAGGGCACCGACGTGTCTTCTTCCATGCGCGACACCCTCGTCATGGACAAGACCACCGACGAAGACAGCGCACGCGTGGAAATCTACCGTCGCCTGCGTCCCAGCTCGCCGCCCACCCCCGAAATTGCGTCCTCGTTCTTCGAGAACCTGTTCCGCAATTCCGATTACTACGACCTTTCTCCCGTGGGCCGTTACAAGCTGAACCAGCGTCTCGCACTGAAGGAATCCCTTGAGCTGCGCACCCTGACCGATGAGGACATCCTCACCGCCATCTCCGTGCTCTGCAAGCTGAAGGATTCCCACGGTCCTGCCGACGACATCGACCACCTCGGCAACCGTCGTGTACGTCCCGTTGGCGAACTGGTGGAAAACCAGTACCGCATCGGTCTCGTCCGCATGGAGCGCGCCATCAAGGAACGCATGAGCCTGCAGGAAGTCGCAACCCTGATGCCCCATGACCTGATCAACCCCAAGCCGGTTGCCGCAGTGCTGAAGGAGTTCTTCGGAACTTCCCAGCTCAGCCAGTTCATGGACCAGACGAACTCCCTGTCCGAAGTCACGCATAAGCGCCGTCTGTCCGCTCTCGGACCCGGCGGTCTTACCCGTGAACGTGCGGGCTTTGAAGTACGTGACGTGCACACCTCGCACTACGGCCGCATCTGCCCCATTGAAACGCCTGAAGGTCCGAACATCGGTCTTATCGTTTCTCTGACCACCTATGCGAAGGTGAACGATTTCGGTTTCATCGAAACCCCCTATCGCGTTGTACGCGACTGCCAGGTGACCGATGAAGTCCATTACATGGACGCTTCCGGCGAACTGGGTGCCGTTGTTGCTCAGGCAAACGCGCCTCTTGATGCCGAAAACCGCTTCGTGAACGAATATGTTACTACCCGAGTGAACGGCGACGTTATCATGTCTCCCCGTGAAGAAGTGACGCTCATGGACATCTCTCCCAGCCAGATGGTGTCCATTTCCGCAGCGCTCATTCCCTTCCTGGAACACGACGACGCCAACCGCGCACTCATGGGTTCGAACATGCAGCGTCAGGCCGTTCCGCTGCTCCGCTGCCATAAGCCCATCGTGGGCACCGGCATGGAAGGCGACGTGGCACACGACTCCGGCGCATGTATCATCGCCGAAGGCAACGGTATCATCCGCTACGTGGATGCCGACCGCATCATCGTGAGCTATGAAGGCGACCTGTACCCCAACACCGGCGGTGTGCGTAACTACGACCTGCTGAAGTATCACAAGTCGAACCAGAACTCCTGCTTCGGCCAGAAGCCCACCTGCCTCCCCGGCCAGATCGTGAAGAAGAACGACATTCTCGCGGACGGCCCCGGCATTGATGAAGGCGAACTGGCACTCGGCAAGAACCTGGTTGTCGCGTTCATGCCCTGGTGCGGTTACAACTTCGAAGACTCCATTCTCATCTCCGAGCGCATGGTGAAGGAAGACGTATTCACCTCCGTGCACATCGAAGAGTTCGAAGTTGTTGCCCGTGACACCAAGCTCGGACCCGAAGAAATCACCCGCGACATCCCGAACGTCAGCGAAGACATGCTGCGCAATCTGGATGGCAGCGGTATCATCCGCATCGGCGCCAACGTGAAGCCGGACGACATCCTTGTGGGCAAGATCACCCCCAAGGGCGAAACCCAGCTCACCCCCGAAGAAAAGCTGCTCCGCGCCATCTTCGGTGACAAGGCTCGCGACGTGAAGAACACCTCCCTGAAGGTTCCTCCGGGAATCGAAGGCACCGTCATCGACGTGAAGGTGTTCAACCGCCGCTCCGGTGAAAAGGACGAACGTACCCGCAACATCGAAGACTATGAACTGGCCCGCCTTGACCGCAAGGAACAGGATCATATCGACGCCCTGACGACCACCACCATGGATAAGATCGTGGAACTGGTGGCCGGCAAGCAGCTTGCAACCAACATTGCAGGCAAGAAGAAGGGTGAAGTGCTCGCAGAGGCAGGCCACGTGCCTTCCGAAGAAGTACTGCGTCAGGTACCCGTGAAGAAGCTTGCGGGCATCTTCAAGGACAAGGAAATCAACGAACAGCTCGACGCTGTCATCGAGTCCTATGACAGCCAGATCGCGTTCATCAAGGGCATCTACGACAACAAGCGCGAGAAGGTGACCGAAGGGGACGACCTGCCCCCCGGCGTCATCAAGATGGCCAAGTGCTACATCGCCGTTAAGCGTAAGCTGAGCGTAGGTGACAAAATGGCAGGCCGCCACGGTAACAAGGGTGTTGTTTCCCAGATTCTGCCCCTTGAAGACATGCCGTTCTTCGCAGACGGCACCGCCGTGGATATCGTGCTGAACCCCCTGGGCGTTCCTTCCCGAATGAACATCGGGCAGATCATGGAAACCCACCTTGGCTGGGGCGCACTCAAGCTCGGTCAGCAGCTGGCCGAACTGGTTGCCTCCAGCGAACCGCTCAAGCAGGTGCGTGAGCAGGTAAAGGCGGTCTTCAAGTCCAAGCATATCGACCAGATGATCGACAGCATGGACGACGAAGAATTCGTCAAGTCCGTACGCAAGCTTGAAAGCGGCATCGTGACGAAGACCCCGGTCTTCGACGGTGCCTCCGAAGAAGAAATCTGGGGCTGGCTTGACCATGCCGGCCTTGCAAACGACGGCAAGACCGTGCTGTACGATGGCCGCACCGGCGACGCGTTCCATAACCGCGTGACCACGGGCGTCATGTACATTCTCAAGCTCCACCACCTGGTAGACGAGAAGATCCACGCACGTTCCACCGGCCCCTACTCTCTGGTTACCCAGCAGCCGCTCGGCGGTAAGGCCCAGTTTGGTGGTCAGCGTCTGGGTGAAATGGAAGTTTGGGCGCTGGAAGCACACGGCGCCGCTTACATGCTGCAGGAATTCCTCACCGTTAAGTCGGACGACGTGACCGGCCGCGTGAAGATGTACGAAAAGATCGTGAAGGGTGACAACTTCCTTGAAGCAGGTCTGCCCGAATCGTTCAACGTTCTCGTGAAGGAACTGATGTCCCTCGGTCTGGACGTCACCCTGCATCAGGAAGAAGGCAAAAAGCGCCCCAAGCGCTCCGG
>JBKEAK010000237.1:0-7492 GCA_047972125.1 Halodesulfovibrio sp. | reverse complement strand
CCGCCTCATCTGCGAGCCGGATTCGCTGCAGCCGGAGGTGGTGCGCGCGGGTTTGCGGACGCAGTCGTTCGGGCGCGGTGAATTTCTGTATATGCCCAGCACGGCTTCCACGAACATGGAGGCCATGGCCCTTGCCCTGCGCGGAGCGCCGGAAGGCACGGTGGTGGTGGCGGACGAACAGACGCAGGGGCGCGGCAGAAAGGGGCGCGAGTGGCGCTCACCCGCCGGTTGTGGTCTGTATGTTTCACTGGTGCTGCGGCCGGAGCTGGCACCGGAGGCTGCCCCCGTTGTCACGCTGTTGACCAATGTGGTCATTGCCGAAACGCTGGCCGAGCTGACCGGTATAACGCCCGTGTGCAAGTGGCCCAACGATGTGCTGCTGCATGGCCGCAAGGTGGCTGGCAATCTGACCGAAGTCTTCATGGTCGCGGACAGCGTGGCGCATATTGTGACCGGCGCGGGCATTAACGTGCACCCCCTGCCGGAAACCGCGCGCAGCGGTCTGCGCACCCCGCCCATATCCATAGCGGAAGCGGTGCGTGTGACAGGTGAAGGCGAAAAGCCGTTACCCGAGTCCGGCGGCGAAGAAGCACCAGCCGCCTGCGCTGTATCCCGTCTATCCTTGCTCCGGGCCTTTCTTGCGCAATACGAGCACTGGTACCGCCGCATGCAGGCAGAGGGCATTGCGCCCGTCATTGCCCGCTGGAAGGAGCTGACTGACGTGGTTGGCAGAACCCTGCGGGTGGAAGCGCGGCATGGGGTGGTGGAAGGCGTTGTAACTGACGTTACAGCCGACGGCATGCTTGTGCTGCGCACTGCCGACGGGCGCGAAGAACAGCTTTTTTCCGGCGATATCGTAGACGGCTAACCCGTTTGCGCATGAGGTGGACGTTGGAGCAGAATAGCGGAATTGCCGAATGGCATGTGCTGCGCAGTTGGCTGATCGATACGGCGCTGCCCCTGTGGCGGCAGGCCGGATTTGATGCGCAGAGCGCTTCCTTTTTCGAACGCCTGAGCTTGAGCGGGCAGCCTGTCCGGGGCATTCCCCGGCGTGTGATGGTGCAGGCCCGGCAGATGTATGTGTTTACCAAGGCCTTGAAGAACGGCTGGCTGACCGGCCCTTCCGATTTTCTGGAGCACGCGCTTGGCAGCATGCTGCGGAATTATCATGAGGCAGACGGGCAGCGGGGATGGGTCTTTTCTATTTCCGATAGCGGGAAAGTGGTTGATGATCGCAGGGATTTCTATGCACATGCCTTTCTGATTCTGGCCTTGGCCGAGGCGTATTCCATGACCGGCGATAGGGACTGCCTGCGTCACATCGACGAGATCATCCTGCTGCTGGAAGAGTGTTTCCGCGCAGGTGAGGGGATGGTGCCCGCCGTTCCCGGTCCTGCTGATGTGTTGTTGCAGAACCCGCACATGCATTATTTTGAAGCGCTTCTGGCGGCATATGAAGCCAGCGGGCTGGGCCGGTATCTCGAAAAGGCGCAGGCTCTGGCAGGCTTGCTGGAAAACAGGTTGCTGCAACAGGCTGAGGGGATCATTCCCGAGCGTTTCGATCGTAACTGGGTGCCCATGTATTTTTCCGGCTGCAGCTTTGAGCCGGGGCACCAGCACGAATGGGCGTGGCTGCTGGCCAAATATTTCACGCATGTCGGCAGGGAACTGCCGGACTATGTGTGCGGTCTGCGTATCCGGGCAGAAGCGGGCCGGTCCGCATCGGGCCTTATCTGGAGCGAGGTTGCGCCGGATGGAACGGTTCTGGCCCCCACCTTTCGCCTCTGGCCGCATACCGAGGCGATAAAATCCGCCCTTCAGCTGGAAAGCGGGCAGCAGCGCACAGGCACGGTTGCCCAGTTGCTCGGCCTGTTGCATGCACATTTTCTCACCCCTGCTGTTCCGGGCGGTTGGCATGATCTGCTCGATGACAAGGGGAATCTGCTGGTGGACTACATACCCGCAAGCAGCCTCTATCATATCGTCTGCGCAGCTTCGGAATGCGAGGCTGCCTTTCGATCCTGACGGAAGTTCAATACAACCATATTCCCGTTAAGCCGAGATTGCAGTCTCCAAATGGATTGTCATCGCTTATACGCGGTGCAGGGACGTTAGGTTCCTGCCCGGCGGAGCCACCTCCCCCCCAGAAAAACCTGACATTGTTAGCAGCAAAAAGGCCGGAAGCAGAGCTCTTCCGGCCTTTTATTATTGAATGATGCTCGTGGGTTATTCCTTGCCGTTGGCAGGGGTGAAGAACCGCAGAGCCACATAGCCCCAGATGCCTGCCACCGTAGAGGCGAACAGAATGGCGATCTTGGAGAGTTCCACCAGCTGCTGCTGGTCGGGGTATGCAAGGGTGGCAATGAATATGGACATGGTGAAGCCCACACCGGCGAGACAGCTTGCGCCGTAAATGTGCGCCAGCGTGGTCTTGTCGGGGTAGTTGGCTATGCCCAGCTTGTGCAGCAGCACGCAGGCACCGGTAACACCGATCTGCTTGCCCACGACCAGGCCGAGGAACACGCCGATGGAAACAGGCGTGAACAGGTTCTGCATCAGCTCCGGCTGGAAGGTTACCCCGGCATTGGCAAGGGCGAAGACGGGCATGATGAAGAAGGCCACCCACGGGTGCAGGGCATGCTCAATGTTCTGCAGGGGCGTGGTTGCCTGCCCGTAGGCATGCGAGATGGAATGCATGGCCATCTGCTGCTCTTCGCAGGTGAGCACGGTCTTGTCGGGACGCACGGCGTTTTCGAAAAGGCCCAGCGCATGGCGCAGTTCCTTGACGAACAGGGCGCCGTCCACGCGGGTGCTGGCAGGAATGGTCATGGCTGCGAGCACGCCTGCGATGGTGGCGTGAATGCCGGACTTGAGGAAGGCAAACCACACGATTACGCCCAGAATCAGGTAGGGAATGGTGTGGCGGAAGCCCCAGCGCACGTTCATGATCGCCATGATGGCAAGACCGGCAATGCCGATGCCCAGCGCCACGAGGTTGAGGGACGAGGTGTAGAAGATGGCGATAACGAGAATGGCGCCCATGTCGTCCACAATGGCGAGTGCGGTGAGGAATATCTTCAGACCGACGGGCACCCTGCGGCCAAGCAGGGAAAGAATGCCGAGCGCAAAGGCGATATCCGTTGCCATGGGAATACCCCAACCGGAGATGGAGGGCATGCCCATGTTGAAGGCGGTAAAGATGAGCGCAGGCACGACCATGCCGCCTATGGCAGCGGCAATGGGAATGAGGGCCTGACGGGGGGTGGAAAGGTCACCCACCAGAATTTCGCGTTTGATTTCAAGGCCAACCACGAAGAAGAAGATTGCCATGAGTCCGTCGTTGATCCAAAGCAGGGCGGGTTTGGAAAGCATCCATTCGCCGGCACCGATGGTAAGCTTGGTCTGCCAGACGGCGTGATAGGTTGCGGCCCAAGGTGAGTTGGCCCAGAGCATGGCAATGACGGTACAGAGCATAAGGGCAATGCCGCCTGCAGCTTCCATTCTGAAGAACGCGTTAAACGAGTCCAGCAGGTAGTGGATGGGCAGCTTGTTGTCCGTTTTCGTGCTCATTCCTATTGTCTCCTAGGGTCATGAGAGGGTCGTTGTTACATGCAACTATCCGGCACTGCGGAGGTATCCGCATCAGGGGTGGCTGGAAAATTGCTCCGGCAGGGGACCGGTGGTCATGGGTTCAAAGACAACCATACCACAAGTAATACGACAGGCCAAAGAAAATCGGAGCGTGATGCCCTTATTAAATAGGATAGGAAGAGGGGGTGTGTGTAAATTTTTTACACCCTGCTTCAAAAGGCTGTTTTTGGCATGAAAAAAGGCTCCGGGATAGCCCGGAGCCTTCTCTCTGCAGACAAAGCCATTTTGAGTTTTACTTGCCTCCGGCAGGCAGGGGGATAATCCCGCTATGCTCTCATCATTCGTAAGCTTCGAGGACTCAGCTAACGACTGAAGGCCTGCACCCCGTGTAAGCGATGAAGTTTCATTTTTTGGGCTTCAGTCTCGGCTTAATGAAGTCTGAATTTTTGAAAAAACGGAAACAGTATGTGCCTGAGGCATTATACTAATTTTGAGTGCGTATTATTCTTTTAATAAAGGTTGTTATGGATGGTGCGGTGCTTTGTTGCCGCATCAGCGGATGCGGGCAGGCACACCTGTTGCCGTGACTCCGGCAGGAATGTCGCGGACAACTGCCGCACCGGCACCGACGACACATCGCTCACCTATGCGGATGCCCTGAATGACTGATGCGCCGGTGCCGACAAGGCTGCCGTCTCCCACTGTTACCGTGCCGGAAAGCGTTGTGCCGGGGGCAAGGTGGCAGTGCGCGCCAATGGCGCAGTCATGATCCACCGATGAGCGGGTGTTGATGATGGTGTTTGCGCCGATGCGCGCGCCCGTTATGACCATGGCCCCTGCCATGACCTGTACGCCTTCTTCAAGCAGCACATCCGCCGCAACAAAAGCCGTGGGGTGCACCAGCGTGGCAAACCGGTAGCCGAGGGATTTGAAGTGCTCAAAGACCCTGCGCCGGGGTGTCATGTCTTTCACGCCGCCCACGCTGTTCACCAGCATGGTGGTCTGAGTGGGAAAGCCGGAAGCCAGTTCGGTTTCGGAGATAATGGGTATGCCGCCGACTGTCTGGCCCACTCTGTCGGGATTGCTGTCCGAACAGGCGGCTACAGGCAGTCCCAGACAACGCAGGGTGTCCAGCAATACGCGGGCATGGCCGCCGGAACCGATGATGAGATACAGCGTGTTCATGCGAATATGTGCCCTATTTGCCCAGCAGGCTCATGTAGCGTTGCAGGCTCTCGCGCCAGTGCGGCATGGGCGCAAGCCCTGCATATTCCAGCGTATAGCTGGTAAGCCACTCGCAGTCCGGCACGTTGGCAGCGCGGGGAAATCCGGAAGAATCCGTGCGTTCAACGGTTGTCTTCAACCCTGCAAATTCACAGATGGCGGCGACATAATCGGCCCGTGCGCATGGCTCGTCGGCCGTGTTGGCGCAGTGGAACAGACCATATATCTGCTCATCCAGCAGGGCGCGCATGGTGCGGGCAACGTCGTCCGCATTGGTCGGGCAGCCGAACTTGTCGCCGGCGGATGCCAGCACGGCGGTATTCCGGGCCTCGGCAAGGCGGGCCGTTACAAAGTCTTTTCTGCCGTCGAGTCCGCCGCCGTAAAGCCAGCCGAGACGCAGCACAATGTGCTTTTCACACAGCTCGCGCGCGTAGTTTTCGCCAGCATGTTTTGAGGCGGCGTAGCGGGTTTTGTTCACCACAGGAGTAAATTCGTCATAGGGGCGCACTTCGTCGCCGAACAGGCCGCTGGTGGAAATCTGCACCAGTTGCGTGCCCAGCCGGTCGCAGGCGAGCGCAAGGTTGCGCACCCCCCATGCATTGACGCGAAAGGCTTCCTTGGGGTCTGCCTCGCAGGGCTCCACAAGAAGTGCCGCCGTATTTACCACGGCCGTGGGGCGAATGGCGCGGATGCATTCGAACACTTCCTGCTCGCTGGTAATATCCATCTCGCCGTGGCCGATGGGATGCACGTCCCAGCCCGCTTCTGCAAAACTGACAGACAGCCTGCCCGCAAGCATGCCGCTACCGCCGGTGATGAGCAGCGATTTTTCCTGCATGGTGTGCATGGTGGTTCCTTTCGCCCTATGGGTGGTTCAGTTCGGGCCAGCTGTATGGAATGGTCGGGCTGTCTGCCGTCATGCGTTCCGATTCGTCCGGCCGATGCGTCATGTCTGCGCAATTGCAGATAATGCCGACTGCATTATCCGCTGCAGTAAAGCCGTACCACAGCATGGGAGGAATGCGAAGCAGGGCATAGTTGTCCGGTCTGCCGAGCAGAAATTCGGCCACAGCGCCGCGCGTGGGCGAATCTTCGCGGTCGTCATAGATGACCACGCGTATGCGGCCCACGGGCACGGCAAAGTTCTGGGTCATTTCCTTGTGCCGCTTCCACGCCTTGACGGAACCGGGCAGGCATTCGGAAAAATAGACCTCGCCGAACTGCGTGAAGTGCGGAGCATCGGCACGCAGCATGTGCAGCACGGAACCGCCCTCTGTGGGAATCTCACGCAGGGGCAAAAATTCCACTCCGTGAATGCTGACCCCGGTTTTGGCTATTTCGCCCATGCAATGCCCTGTGCGTGCGCTTTTTCGGTATACTCAGCGATCTGTTCCATGGTGAAATCGAACATGTCTTTACCTTCCTTGTAGAAGGCGCGGTACCATTCGGCGGTAAAGCGGATGGTTTCCGGGAAGGGCATGGCCGCACGCCACTGCAGGTGAGCAAGCGCCTTGTCGCAGCACAGCTTGAGCAGGGTGCATTCCTTCATGCCTGCGCAACCTTCGCGGTCCATTTCGCTGGTAAAGCCCTGCCAGTGCAGTGCAAGGGCATCCACCACCTCGGCCACGGGATTGTTCACGTCTGCCGCAGGGCCGAAGTTGAAGGCCTGCTTGTCCAGCGGGAAGGGACCTTCCTTGCCTTCAAGCAGCTTGGCACCCAGCCACAGGTAACCGGAAAGAGGCTCCAGAACGTGCTGCCACGGGCGGGTGGCCCACGGGCTGCGGATGGAAACAGGCTCGCCCTTGGCCCATGCGCGGGCGCAGTCGGGCACGATGCGGTCCGTGGCCCAGTCGCCGCCGCCGATCACGTTGCCTGCGCGGGTGGTTGCCGCACGCGGTCCGTTCTTGAAAAACGAATGCATGTAGGAATGCGCAATGATCTCTGCGCAACCCTTGGATGCGGAATACGGGTCTTCACCGCCCAGATGGTCAGTTTCGCGGTAGCCCCATATCCATTCATCGTTGCGGTAGGCCTTGTCGGACGTGATGAGCACAACCGCCTGCACGGAAGGCGTGACGCGCACGGCTTCCATCACGTTCAGGGTGCCCATGGCGTTCGCCTCTATGGTGTAGGCAGGCTCGCGGTAAGACTCGCGCACCAGCGCCTGCGCGGCAAGGTGGAAGATCGCGTCCGGCGCGAAATCCTGCACAGCCTTGGTCAGCGCGGAACGGTCGCGGATGTCGCCGCAGATGTGGGTGATGCGCTTTTCCAGCCCCAGTACCTCGAAATTGGCGGGGGAGGAAGGAACATCAACCGAGTAGCCAGCTACCTCGGCACCGAGGGAGAGGAGCCACGCCGTAAGCCACGAGCCCTTGAAGCCCGTGTGGCCGGTGACGAAGACCTTTTTGCCAGCATAGATATTGCCGAAAACCATAATGGGAACTCCTGAAGAGGAATGGGGTTATTGTATTTTTTGTTTTGAAGTTTTTTGCCTCCGGGGGGCAGGGGGATAATCCCCAGGCACCCTTGGAGGCTGGTATCAACCTCGTTCGGGATTCTCGGATATGCGGGGTGTCACATGGCTTTGAGAAAACGGGCAACCATTGATCGCATGCAAGCTGGCCTGCGGTAATCCGTACCATCAAGTAGCGTGTACCAGTTTCCTCGCTGTTAGGGG
>JBKEAK010000236.1:0-3465 GCA_047972125.1 Halodesulfovibrio sp. | reverse complement strand
GAGGGGTGCTTGCCACCAACGGGAGCCTGCACGACACCATGTTTACCTTGCTGAAAAAAGACTGATCAGGCCTTTTTCAGAAGAGGTGTGCGGCTGTGGCAGATAGCGTCTCATCAGCAGGCAGATTCTGTGCCTGCTGCCTGTCAGGTCGTTTGGCTCAATACTTGTCAGAATTCAGTTCGTCATCGGATAGTGTTTCTTCTGATGACTCTTCATCAAAGAGCTCGACATCCGTGAGCTCGTCGTCAGGCTGTTCGTCAGTGTCACCGGCGTCAGGAAGGGCGGAAAAAAGATAGCCGTTTTCGGCCGCCCAGATGACCGCAGGGGTGAGCAATTCGCGAAAGCCTTCATACATGGCGGCGAACTCTTCCTGGTCCAGAAACAGGCCTTCGGCCACTTCTTCAGGGTTGGGGCAAGGCTTGTCCCCGCCAAGTCGGGCAGAGAACAGGGATATGACGGCGAAGTCCGTCTCCGGGGCTGCCGGTATCTGGGTAAGAAGATTGACCTTGCCGGGAAAAACGCGCAGCTCCTCGTTCAGTTCGCGCAGTGCCGCATGCTCGCGCGATTCCCCGGCCTGAACATGCCCGGTGGATGACAGGTCCCAGCGGCCGGGATACAGCTTTTTGGTTTTTGCACGGCGTTGCAGGTAAAGCCGTCCTCCGTCGTCATACAACAGCGTGAGCACCACCCGGTGGCGAAGGGGCTGGCTGTGCACGTCGTTAACCGGCATGACCATGAAAGGCCTGTCGTTTTCGTCGACAACTTCCACGAATTCGGTAATGTCTTCTGTGAGTTGCTGATAAATAGTTTCAATCATGTTTAACTGGGTCGGGTTGTGCAGTGCGCAGCCGCTGAATCCGTGTTGGAAATATGTCTGATACCACATTGCCGAAAGAGCAGGGCGGGCCGGTTGCTTCCGCCGAGGGGCAAGCTGATGCTCAGGCCAGCGTTCAGGTCATGAATCAGGCCGATACGGCGCAGGCCGCAGCCGCTGTAGTTTCCGCACAGGATGCGGACTTTTTCAAGCTCGGGCCGGAGCATATAGCCGAAGTCGCCGAGCTGGAAAAGCGCTGTTTTTCCATGCCGTGGCAGGAACAGCAGTTTAAGCTTGCCTTTGAACAGCATGTGTTTTCCATCTTCGGCCTGCGGCAGAAAGGGGCTCTTGTTGCGTACGTGGCCGTATATCATACGCCGTACGAACTGGAAATCCTGAACATTGCCACGCATCCAGATCACCGCAGGCAGGGGCTGGGCAAGCGTCTGCTCGGTCTTATGTTGCAGATCGGCGTGAAGATGGGCATAGAAACTTCCGTGCTGGAGGTTCGCCGCTCGAATGCCGCAGCCATTGCCCTGTACGAAAGCTACGGCTATGCGCAATGCGGGGTGCGCAGGCACTACTATACAGATACCAACGAAGACGCCCTTGTTTATACCAAAAGCCTGCAGGAAGATGCCGCATCGGCATAACGGACGCATGAATCATTGCGCGTCCGGCATTCTTTCGCATACTATAGCTGAATTGCACACAATGCTCGCAGATAACTGAAGGAGACGACGGAAATGAAGAAACTGATGGCCGCCAACTGGAAGATGTACAAGACCGCCGACGAGGCAAGGGAAACCGCGCGCGCACTGGTGGAAAAGGTCGGTTCATTACCGCAGGATCGTGAAGTGCTCATTTTTCCTCCTTTTACCGCACTGCATGGCACCGTTGAGGCCGTAAAAGGCGCTGCGGGATTCAATGTGGGCGGGCAGGATGTGTATCCGGCTGACGAAGGCGCCTTTACCGGAGAGAGTTCTCCGGCCATGCTTGCCGCCTGCGGCTGCAACTGGGTGCTGACAGGCCATTCCGAACGTCGCCATGTGCTTGGTGAATCCAACGCCTTTGTGGGCCAGAAAACGGCCTACAGCCTTGCCAAGGGGCTCAAGGTATGTCTTTGTATAGGCGAGAAGCTTGAAGAACGCGAAGCAGGCAAGCTGACGGCAGTTATTCACGCGCAGCTTGAAGCCGGACTCAAGGATGTGCCTGCCGATGTTTCTCCCGAAGTCATTGCCATTGCCTATGAGCCTGTCTGGGCCATTGGCACGGGCAAGGTGGCAGGCCCCAAGGAAATCCTTGAAGCACATGCCATTGTGCGCGAAAAGCTTGTTGCCATGTTCCCCGCCACAGGGGCGCAGATGCCCATTTTATATGGTGGCAGCGTGAAGCCCGACAACGCTTCGGAAATCGTAAGCCTTGACAATGTCAATGGAGTTCTGGTAGGAGGCGCTTCTTTGCAGGCTGATAGCTTCAGCCGCATAGTGCTTGCATAAAATTGGATTTCAACGATCTCCGTTGTTCCTAGGAGGACATTCTCAGTGGAAAACCTGATTCTTATCCTGCATATCGTGGCCTGTGTCGCCCTGGTTATCCTTGTTCTGCTTCAGGCTGGCAAGGAAGGTATGGGTGTCATCTTCGGCGGCGGTAGCCAGTCCATGTTCGGCAGCGGCGGTGCTGGCGGTATGATTGCCAAGCTGACCGGCATCATGGCCGTGATCTTCCTGTTTACTTCCCTGAGCTACAACTACATGACCGGTCATTCCTCCTCCGACGAATCCGGCATCATTGATGTGAAGATCGAAGAGAAGTCCGCGCAGGACAAGCCCCTTCTTCTGGAAGACGCTGCTCCTAAGCAGGAGCCCGCTGAAAAGCCTGCTCAATAATATGGTATCCGGGTCTTAATGACCTTGCTATACACGGGAAATCGCCGGGGTGGTGGAATTGGTAGACACGCTATCTTGAGGGGGTAGTGAGAGAAATCTCGTAAGGGTTCGAGTCCCTTCCTCGGCACCATAAGGTAGAAAGGCCTGTAGCTTAACGCTGCAGGCCTTTTTCCTTTGGTGGCAGATGCCGGTGAAGTGCTATTTGTTCAGAAATTCGTTGATGCAGTGCATGAGCATCTCGGGCTTTTCTTCATGAATGACATGGCTGGCAAACGGCACGTTCAGCAGGCAGGCACCGGAGACCATGTCTGCAATCTCCACAGCCTGTTGCCTAGATATGAGCATGTCATCATCGCCGCGCACCACAAGCAGGTTGCCCGTGATGTTGCGTATCATGTCACCGGGATATCCTTCAGGACCGGTATCAAGCCACAGTTTGAGTATCTGGTCCGTAAGCGTGTTGAAGTCAGGCTTCGGGTTGAGCCGTTGGTAGGCATCGTAGCTTTCCGGAAACATGTCCCGCCAGCTTTCTGCTGTTACTTCCGCAAACAGGGCGCGGGCAGGATCATCATCAGCGAGATGCCAGTGGGAGCCTATGGTGACAAGCTTATCAATCACGATGTTGCCTGTGGCAGCAAGGCGAAGTCCTGTAATGCCACCGTCACTGTGGCCAATAAGGCATGCATTGGTAATGCCCAGATGTCGCAGCACTTCTTCCACAT
Source organism: Halodesulfovibrio sp. (assembly GCA_047972125.1). Taxonomy (GTDB): domain Bacteria; phylum Desulfobacterota; class Desulfovibrionia; order Desulfovibrionales; family Desulfovibrionaceae; genus Halodesulfovibrio. Next base: position 40 of record JBKEAK010000236.1, on the reverse strand, counting down.
CTTTCTGAATGCGGGCGTAGGTGAGCGGGGTATTCCCCAG
>JBKEAK010000235.1:0-1579 GCA_047972125.1 Halodesulfovibrio sp. | reverse complement strand
GTAGACGAAAGCCCGCAGATGGCGGACGACACCGCACTGGACACGCGGCGCAGCTGCGCGGCCGACGTGGTTAACACCACGGGCGGCAGGCCAGTGCCTGTGCGCTGGGAAACGTGCCCCGCCTATACACCGGACGATGCCCAACGCCTTGCCGGTAGCATAACCACCGTGCTGCCGCTGGCGCAGTATCTGGCGCCGGAGCTGCAATATGCCCGGCAGATTGCAGGCAGCCCCATGGATAACCTGTGGATACTCAACGAGGATTACCGCATTCTCGCCGCGCAGGGCGACAAGGATAGCGTTGCCCGCACCAGCACGGGCATGCGGGCGACTGATCTTGTGCACGGCGGTGAATCCGAGATGCTGCGCGAACGGTTCGAGCAGGCCAAGGCGCGGCCGGGGCAGGTAATCATCGAGCAGATCACAGGCCAGCGCCGCACGGGCATGCGGCGCGTGGTTGTCCGCATTGTCTACCGCATGGGCGAGAGCGGCACAGGCCGCTACTACGCCACAACCCGTCTGCTCGGTCCGGTTGGCGAGCAGATCATAGACCGGCTCATGCTGGCATACGATGTGCCGAGCGCGGCAGCGCTGGCCAGAGCCATGGGCGTGAGCCCCACAACCATAAGCCGCAGGCGGCAGGCAGACGACGGACCACCCGGCTGGATAGTGGATTGCTTTAACCGCACAGGCGCAAGTGCAGACTGGCTGCTCACGGGGCGCGGTGCGCCGAAGAGGGAGGATAGGGAGTAAGAATAAACAAAGCCCCCGTTCCGGTTGGAGCGGGTGCTTTTATCACTTCACGAGCTGATACCTGACATCCACCACATGCTCATAGCCGTGGCTTATCAGCCACTGCACAGACCGGTAAGGTCAGGCAGGTGTGCCTTTGGAAAACTGCAGGAGGATAAGCGCGTTGTATTGATCCATCACCGTGGCAACCCACTGCATATGGCGACCGGCACCACGGTTAATGGGCCGCGCCGTGTCGTGTTCCACCACCAGATCAGGCTCTCCCTTGGCAGGGTCGCCAAGGCGGATAAGCGCGCCGCGCTTTTCCATTGCGCGCACCGGGTCAAAATACTTGGTCATTCATTACGCTGCCAGCCCCTGCATACGCGCCTGTTCCTGCGCCCATTCTTCCGCACATTCCACGCACAGCCCGCAATCGGGCACGCGGCGCAGACGCTCGGCCGGTATGGGCTCGCCGCAGTCAATGCACATCGCCACACCGTCTTCATACTCCGGCGCGGGGTAGTTCAAATCAACCACGGCAGCGGATATGGCCGCATCCCGTTCGCGTGCTTCCAGATCGCTGGCGGCGTCTATGATATCAGCCATGGCTATGCCTCCGGTGCAGTCGGCCATATAACAGCGTTCGGAAACCCTGCCTGCAAGGGGATATCCCGCAACTCCTGCCGGTAGGCAACCCATAGCGCCCGCTGTTCCGTGCTCAAGGGCGCATCGGGCAACTGCGTAAAGTCGCATGCGGCAAGCAGTGCATCACGCTTTGCGCGCACGGCGACAGGGTCAGCAGACCACGTGCCGTCTGCCTGTGCAAGGTCTGTAGCCGAGGCAG
>JBKEAK010000234.1:0-6768 GCA_047972125.1 Halodesulfovibrio sp. | reverse complement strand
CGCCGTGCTCAATCTTGTGCAGCATCTGGAAAAGCGCGGGTACGAAGCCACCTACCTTGGCGTGAATGCCAAGGGCCAGCTTGATCTTGACGAACTGCGCGATGCCATCCGCAAGGATACCGCGCTGGTTTCCATCATGTACGCCAACAACGAAACGGGCGTGGTCTTCCCCATGGAAGAGATCGCTGCCATCGTGAAGGAACGCGGCGTGCAGATGCATACGGATGCGGTGCAGGTTGTGGGCAAGCTGCCCATAGATGTTTCCAGCCTGCCCGTGGATGATCTGGCCCTTTCCGGCCACAAGCTGCACGCCCCCACGGGCATTGGCGCACTGTATGTGCGCAAGGGCACGCCGTTCCGTCCGTTCATGCGTGGCGGGCATCAGGAACGCGGCCGCCGTGCAGGCACGGAAAACGCCGCCTCCATCGTGGCACTGGGCAAGGCCTGTGAACTGGCAACCGTGAACATGGAAGAGGAACGCACCCGCGTGAAGGCCCTGCGCGACCGTCTGGAAGCCGGGCTGCTCGCAGCCGTGCCGGATTCGCTGATCAACGGCGATACCGAAAGCCGCCTGCCCAACACCTCGTCCGTTGCCTTCAAGTATGTGGAAGGCGAAGCCATTCTGCTGCTCATGGACGGCCACGGCATCTGCGCCAGTTCCGGTTCTGCATGCACCTCCGGCAGCCTTGAGCCGTCGCACGTGCTGCGCGCCATGGGCGTGCCCTTCACCTATGCGCACGGTTCCATCCGCTTCAGCCTCAGCCGGTTCAATACCGATGCGGATGTCGATCTGGTGCTCAGGGAAGTGCCGCCCATCATCAAGCGTCTGCGTGAGATTTCTCCCTTCCGCGAAGGGATGGAACCCAAGGGCGAAAAGCCCGCGTGCGGTTGCTGAAAGCGGCCGCCACGTCAGTAAGAGTGTTGGGGCCGGGCATGGGTGTCCGGCCCTTTTCTTTATGCGTGAAAGAGCATACGGTGCGGAGCGGATGTCCGGTCCGTGCCGGATTTCGGGACAAGGCCCGTTGTACAAGGAGATTGCCATGAACATAGCGCATTCTATGCTGGACCTGATCGGCCGTACCCCGCTGGTGCGGTTGAACCGCGTTGCGGAAGGCTGCCAGGCCGAAGTGGTAGCCAAGCTTGAGTACTTCAACCCCTGCAGTTCCGTTAAGGACCGCATCGGTCTGAACATGATCGTCGCTGCCGAAAAGGCCGGGCTGATCAACAAGGATTCCATCATTGTGGAGCCCACCAGCGGCAACACGGGGCTTGGTCTTGCCTTTGTATGCGCGGTGAAGGGCTACAAGCTCATCCTGACCATGCCCGAATCCATGAGCAACGAGCGCAAGGCGCTGCTGCGCGGTTTCGGCGCAACGCTGGTGCTCACTCCCGCTGCGCAGGGCATGTCCGGCGCTGTGCGCGAGGCAGAGCGTCTGGTGGCGGAAACCCCCAATGCCTTCATGCCGCAGCAGTTCTGCAACCCCGCCAACCCCGAGATTCACCGCCTGACCACTGCCGAAGAAATCTGGCAGGATACGGACGGCTCCGTGGATGTCTTCGTGGCCGGTGTGGGTTCCGGCGGCACGATTACCGGTGTGGGCGGAAGGCTGAAAGAGCTGAATCCCAATGTGCACCGCGTGGCGGTTGAACCTGCTGCTTCTCCCGTGCTTTCCGGCGGCCAGCCGGGCCCGCATGCCATTCAGGGCATAGGGGCCGGTTTTGTGCCGGAGGTGCTCAAGCTCGATTCCTTTGACGAAGTGTTCCGCGTGACCAACGAACAGGCCCTTGTCATGGCCCGCCGCCTGATGAAGGAAGAGGGCATTCTCTGCGGCATCTCCTCCGGTGCCATTGCTCATGCGGCCATAGAAGTGGCCAGAAGGCCGGAGAACAAGGGCAAGCGCATCGTGTTCATTGTCTGCGATACCGGGGAGCGTTACCTCTCCACAGCACTGTTTACCGATCCTGCCGCCTGATGACGGCAGGAATATGCATACCAAGGACAGATTCATGAAGAAGATCAGTTTCGCGCCGGAAGAATTGCAGGGCATGCCCGAACTCGAAGAGGTTGTGGATCAGCTCTGCGCGCCGGAATCTTACGAATCCGTGTACCATCAGTCGCTCCATGGTGCGCCCATGCCCTCTGCCGAGGCGCTGGCCGAGATCATGGAACGCCTGAAGGCTGCGCTCTTCCCGGGGTACTATGGCCCGGCCCGCGTGGTGCTCAAATCCATGCGCTATCACCTTTCCGCCAACCTCGACTCCATCTACCGCATGCTCGCGGAACAGATTCGTCGCGGCGGGTGTTTCATCTGTGCCGAGTATGCCAACGATTGTACCAACTGCGATCTGCACTCTCATGATACCGCCATGCGGTTCCTGAAGCGCCTGCCGGAGATTCGCCGCATGCTCAGCACGGACGTGGGTGCCGCCTTTGAAGGTGACCCCGCAGCCAAGAGCCCGGGCGAGACCATCTTCTGCTATCCGTCCATCACGGCCATGATTCATCACCGTATCGCGCATGAACTGTACAAGCTTGATGTACCCATCATCCCGCGTATCATGAGTGAAATGGCGCATTCCAAGACCGGTATAGATATCCACCCCGGCGCTACCATCGGTGAAGATTTCTTCATCGACCATGGCACCGGTGTGGTTGTGGGCGAAACCTGCATCATAGGCCGTTCGTGCCGCCTGTATCAGGGCGTTACGCTCGGCGCGCTTTCCTTCCCCAAGGATTCCGAAGGCAAGCTGGTCAAGGGCATTGCCCGCCATCCCATTCTGGAAGACAACGTGCGCGTATACGCAGGGGCCACCGTGCTGGGCCGCGTGACCATCGGTTCCGGCTCCATCATCGGCGGTAACGTGTGGGTAACGCACGATGTGCCCCCCGGTTCCAAGCTGGTACTTTCCCGTTCCTCCGTTGCCGAGAGCAGCGAAAAGATGATGGGGAACGGCAGCAAATAGCCGCTTTCGAGAGAGAAAAATGAAAAGCCCGGACCTTTTGGTCCGGGCTTTTTTTGTTACTGCAGGTTCTGAACTGCCTGCCGCCTGGTTTCCCGTGCCGCAATTTCGGCACTGTGCGGCACTTGCTCCGGCTGCTCGGTAAAGCCGCGCAGGGAAAAAATGTCCAGCCTTTCCAGTGCGTGTCGGGTTGCCAGCACGGCAGCTCCTGCCTCGCAGAGCATGGAAGAAAGCACGCTGGGGCTAACCACGGTTTCGCATAGGGGGGCGGTGGCTGCATCTGCTTCGCCGTTCTTGGGCGTTGCAAAGCAGGCAAGGGCAGGGACTCTGCTGTTCAGCATGGAGCCGAGCATATCTGCAAGCCAGCCGGATGAGCGGAACAGCATGCCGGAATGCATCACAAGGGCGTAGGGCGCTTCGACAGTGCCCAGCGCTTGGAGAACGGGCACCACCGGGGGCTGGGGCGTGAGCACCGTGACGAGATTCTGCACAATGCCGGCCTGATACGCCGAGTGCAGAAAGGCGCGGGAGGGCGCATCGCCGGAAATATCCACCACGGAAATGGTGTTGGGGTATCCTGCCCCTTCGGTTATGCAGGATAATGTTGCGGTTATTTCCAGCTGCGTGGCGTTGTGAACCACGACAATATGCAGCGGCGCTGCTGTTGCTCGTATGGCATTTTTCATGGCGGCCTCCCGGCAAAAAAGAGTATCACAGCTTGTTGCATGCAGAATTCACGCCATGTCTGCGCTGTTACTCTTCATCCAAGTGCAGTCACTTTATGGATAATTCTGACGGGATAGGGTATGGATAATGACAAGTGCGATAACGGAGGCAGGAAGCTGACATCGGCACGACGCTAATTCGGAAGTAAGGGAGATTCGCATGAAAGAGCTGACATCATATTGGACCAAACTGGGCAGGCGTACCCGCAGGATCTTGCTGATCTGCGGAGTGTTGTTCGCCGCATATCTGGTCGGGGGCTTTTTTGTGGCAGGCCCTGTGTTGAAAACGGTGACGGAGGATAATCTTTCCGCTCTGCTGCAGCGCAATGCAACGGTGGGAAAGGTACGGGTGAACCCGGTTACCTTCGGCGTAGTGGTGGAAGACCTTGCCATTGCCAAGAAGGAAGGCGAGGGAAATCTGGCTTCGTTCAAACGGTTGGACGTGCGCCTGCACCCCCTGTCCGTCTTCAAATTTGCTCCCGTTCTGGCGCATCTCAATCTGGTGCAGCCTGCGGTGGACATTGCCTTTCTGGGTAACGGGCAATTTTCCATCTCCGACCTTATTCCGGCTTCGGGCGCTACCAATGCCACTGAAGAGGAAGATACCCCCGTGTTTCCCTTCCGCGTGGATAACCTGCTGATTACCAACGGCACGGTGACCTTTCACGACCTGCCGCACAAGACCACGCATGTTGTGAGCCAGCTCGACTTTGCCGTGCCGCTTACCTCCACCCTTGGCGGCGATGCCGAAGAGTATGTGGAGCCTTCTCTCAAGGCGCTGGTAAACGGCGAGCCTGTAGAACTTTTCGGCAAGACCAAGCCTTTCGACAAGAGCATGGTGACTGAATTCACCTTTGAGACTGCAGGCATAGACCTTGCCCGTTACTGGGAATATGTGCCGGGCAACATCCCTTTGCGTCTTACCTCGGGCACCGTGTCCTCCAAGGTGATGCTGACCTTCAGCAGGCCTGAGGAGCAAACGGTGGATATGAAGGTATCCGGCCAGCTTGCCCTGTCGAATGTGGCCGTTGCCGCACCGGATATGAAGGATGCGGCGGGATTCTCTTCGCTCTCTGTGGATGTTGAAGAGTTCTCCCTGTTTGACCAGACCGTAACCCTGCGCGATGTCACGCTTGCGGGGCCGTATGTGAAGGCGGTGCGCAATGCGGACGGCGTGCTCAACTGGCAGCCGTATTTTGGCGCTGACAAGCCCGTTGCCAAGCCCGTTGCCACGACTGTCGCCAAGAAATCGGCGGGCACTGCTGCCCCGGCAAAGAAGGGAGCCAAAAAGGCCAAAACCGCACCACCGGTAAAGGGAGCGGAAGATGCTGCCTCTGCACCGGCTGCGAAAAAGAAGACATTTGAGCTTCCTTTTGCCCCGTACGTCATAGTGGCCAAGCAGATTGCCGTGCGGGATGGTCGTGTCAGCTGGAAGGACGATACCGTCGGGTTTTCCCGTCAGGTTAAGCCCATCAACCTGACCCTGACCAATTTTTCCAGCCGCAAGGACGCGAAAACGGGCATATCTCTCAAGATCGGCGACAAGGAATATCTTTCCGTAAAGGGTAATGCCTCGCTGGTTCCCCTCAAGGCGGCGCTTGATGTGAATGTTGGCGGCGTGGAGCTGCCGGTGTATGCGGCGTATCTGGAATCCGTTCTGCCCATGAAGGTGGAAGGCGGCATGGTGGAAGCCGCGCTGCATGCCCTTGTCACCATGGACGGCGATGAGCCTGTTGTTTTGGTTGAAGGCATGGGTACCACCCTCAGTGGCCTTGCCCTGCGCAAGGACGGCAACCGCACGCCTTCCATCGAGCTGGAATCATTGCAGGTGCAGGGCGGCAAGCTTGACCTGGCAGCCCGGAATGTCTCGGTTGATCTGGTAAAGCTCACCGCTCCGGAAGTGCGCATCATCCGGTACAAGGACGGCCTTGATCTGGTGAACCTGTTCGCAGGCGGTGAAACCGGACGCCCCGCAAGTGGTGACGAGATTGCCACTCACGGCAAGGATTCGCAGCCGTGGACAGCATCACTCGGCGAATTCAATATGGAAAACGGCAAGCTGCGGTTTGTGGACCGCACCCTCACCAACCGGGGCGGGCTGCTTGTATCCAATATGGATCTGACGGTTCGCGATGCCTCCACCGATCTCGGCAAGCCGGTTCCGGTGAGTTACTCCGCGTATGTGGGGGGCGGCGGGCGCAATAACCGCATCAAGCCCGGCAGGGTGCGTGTGGAAGGAACGGTGCGTCCCGATCCGTTCGACATGCAGGTGCGCGTGCGGCACGACAATGTGCCCCTTGCCGTACTTGATCCCTATGTGGGCGAGTATACGGGCATGCTGCTTGCCGGTGGCGTGCTGAATACGGACATGCGTAAGCATGTGCGGTTGCAGGCGCAGGCTCCGGAAGGGGCCGAAGGGCTGGCTGCCGAGCCTTTGCAGGTTGTATCCAAGGGATCGCTGCGCATCGACGGCCTGTCGCTCAAGGACGCTGCGGATTCTTCTCCGGTGGCCAGCTTCGACCGTTTCTCCGTGCAGAACTTTGATATTTCCAGCAGCGATTCCAAGCTGTATGTGGAAGAGATAGCTCTTGATAACCTGCAGGCCAACGCCTTGGTGGACAAGGACGGCGTGTTCAACTTTGCCCGCCTGATGCATCCTGCTGCTCCGGCTTCCGCTAAGGATGGCCGGAGCGGAGATGATGGAGCCAAGGGACACATAGCGGGTGAAGATAACGATGATCAGACAGAGGGAAAACAAAACGGCACAGATCCGCCAGTCCATATAGATCGCCAGCGCCGCGGTGGACAAAATTCCCTTACCGCCGTGAAAGCGGAAATACACGGGGTACATATGGCCCACAATAGCGAAGGTGCCGCCCAGCATCTGCCCTTCGACGAGATAGCCTGAGCTATTTAGGAGCGCGCCGCCGATCCAGCAGGCCAGCATCACTTTCAAAAGGTCGATCACGACGACCAGGAGGGTTAAAGGCCCACCAAAGGCGCGGAGAAAATTGGTGAGGCCCGCGTTGCCGCTGCCGTGATTGCGCACATCGTCTTTTAAAAAGACGGAGGAGATTAAAAT
>JBKEAK010000233.1:0-2945 GCA_047972125.1 Halodesulfovibrio sp. | reverse complement strand
GCGGCTGGCGGCCCGGCCCAGGGCACAGCCACCATGCCGTCCCACAGCGACAACATGGGCGAACTGGCAATATCGGCGATATCCACCACCGACCCGTTCACATGCCGCTTGAAACCGCCGCCCATGTCCACAATCCAGTATTGCAGCTTTACCCCGGCCTTGAGCTGCTTGCCCATGCGCTGGTTGACATCCGAGCCTTCCTCAAACATGAGCTGCACGGATTTTTCGTGGCAAAAACGGGTGATGTCGTGCAGGGTCTGGCAGTGCTGCGGGGCAAATTGCGGCGATTCCGGGTCCAGCAGGTGCAGCGGCACCATCAGGCGGGCCAGCGCTTCAAGGCGCTGGTGCACGGGGCTGCCTTCCATGAGGTTGGGAGGTTCCGCGATATGCGCTGCAAGCTGGGGATTAAGACCCGCAAACACGGCGCAGCGCCCCGCATCAAGCGTGGCATCCCCGGCATTATCCAGCAATGAACAGGCATTGGGCAGGCTGAACACGGCAGGCAGGCGGTATTCGCGGGCCACCGAGGCCAGATGCCCAGCCATGCCGCCAGGTTCACTGACCCTGCCCGCCGCGCGGGAAAGCAGCGGAGCCCAGCGGGGCAAGGCCCGCTCAACCACAAGAATGCTCCCCTCGGGGAAGGAAAGCATGTCCGCTTCCTTACGGGCAACAAACACAGGCCCCATACCAACGCCGGGGCTGACAGCCACGCCGCCGCAGGCCAGCATGGCAGGCCCATCGGGCATACTTTCTGACAAAATTTTGCATTGATCCTGCCCCACTGCCTTGGCATCAGCATCGTCACCACGATTTTCTGTGGCGGCATCGGCCTCATGCAGGGGGCGGCTTTGCAGCACCACTATACGCCCGGTGCGGGAATCAAGAGCCCACTCCACATCCTGCGGCTCGGCGTAGTATTCTTCCAGCGCAAGCGCCACCTGGGCAAGGTCTGCGGCCTGCGCATCGGTGAGGCTGGCTGGCATGCCCCCAAGCCCGGCAAGACTTTTGCTGATGGGCTGCGGAGGATTGGTGCGGGTAAAGATAAAAACATCGGGGGTAACCGCGCCGTCCACCACGGCCTGCGGCAGCCCCGGCACGGCATTGAGCAGCACCTGCTCCTGCCCGCGCGCGGCAGCCACGGGGTCGCGGCTGTAGGCCACACCGCCAGCGGCGGCTGGCACCATGGCAAGCACACCCACGCACATGGGGGCGGCATCATCGGGGATACCGTGCTGGTAGCGATAGCTCATGGCGGTAACAGCATACTTGCTGGCGATAATTTCTTTCCAGACCTCACAGGCTTCTTCTGGCGGCACGTTAAGCTCTGAACGGTACTGCCCGGCAAAAGAAACACCCAGCGAATCCTCACCCACAGCGCTGCTGCGCAGGGCAAGGGCCAGATCAGGCCCGGCGCGTCGCTGCATGGCCTCCACGGCCTCGGTAATTTCCCGCTCAAGCTCAGGCGGCAAGGGCGCGCTCAGCACTGCCTGCTGCAAGGCAGCAGAAAGGCTGAAAACTTCATCCAGACTGTGCATATCCGTAGCCTGAATGCGGCGGTTCAACTCGCTACGCAGCCCGCTGTATTCCATAAAGCGGTAATAGGCGCTGACTGTCACGGCAAAACCATCTGGCACATCCAGCCCAGCGTGAGCCGCCACTTCGCCCAGATTAGCCATTTTGCCGCCCACAAGCGTGATGTGGTGCAGACGAATATCGCCAAGCGCCATAATGCTGGGGCCATCCTGATGCGGCTGTTCTTCAAGCAGGCTCTGCATCTGCTCGCGCACCCGGTCAAAGGCCTGCTGCAAAGGCTCGTAGCCTTCGTCGGAAAGCGCATTGAGGTCACGCACCATCTGAAAAACCGCCGTAACCGCGCGCGTGCTCACGGCATGCACATAATCCATACCAAAGGGCCGCGCGCCAGAAAGATGCTCTTCCACATCGCTCATGGCCTCTAGAGCTGCCTTATTGGACGACAGCAGACGGCGAAAACGCGCGCAACGCTCCCGCAGGCGGGCCTTAAACGCCTCCTCACGCGCAAGCTGTTCCGCGTCCGGCTCATCAGTGCCTTCGCGCCCCAGCCACTTTCGTAAGCAGTCGAACACCGTCATTGTTACACAGCGGACCGGGCCGCTTCCTCCATCTTGATAATCAGTTCGCTGATGGCGACGGGCTTGAGCATGTAATCATATGCGCCCAGATCAAGCCCCTGCACAGCCACGCCCATGCAGGCATGCCCCGTAAGCAGGATAACCGGCAGATTGGGGGCTTTTTCCTTCATGTGGCGCAGGGTTTCCAGACCATCCATGCCGGGCATGCGCACATCCATTACTACAATCTGAAACATTTCGCCTGATTGCAGGGACTGATCCAGAAGGTTAAGGGCCGACTGCCCATCGGGCGCGGTAACAACATCCATACCCCGGCGGGTAAGGCGTTTGTGCATCAGTTCCAGAAATTCCACTTCGTCGTCCACGAACAATGCGCGCATGGAGGCCTCCTTCATATGGCAGCATACCCCGTTGGGGCCGCCTTGTGGTATTATGCTTCCGCGCTTTCTTCCGGCGCGAGCTGCGGCGGTTCCGCAGGCAGAAAAATATTGAACGTGGTGCCGTGGCCCAATTCGCTCTGCACATCTATGCGACCGCCGAGCTTTTCAAGAATGGTGTAGCAGATGGCAAGGCCAAGGCCCGTGCCCTCGCCCACCTTCTTGGTGGTAAAGAATGGATCGAAAACCTGCCGCAGGGTATCCTGATCCATACCCGGCCCGGTATCGGTACAGGAAACGCGCACGCCGTTTCTCCATGGCTGGGTGCTGACGGTCAGGGTGCCGTCTTTGACCATGGCGTCTATGGCGTTGTCTATCACGTTGATGAATATCTGCTCAAGTTGCGCCGGGTCAGACAAGATCACGGGAACATGCGCGTCGTACTGCCGCACAATGG
>JBKEAK010000232.1:0-22619 GCA_047972125.1 Halodesulfovibrio sp. | reverse complement strand
GGACGAGGTAAGCAGTTCAATCCTGCTCAAGAGCTCCATAAAAATGAAACCGCCCTGATTTCAAAAGAAGTCAGGGCGGTTTTTTGTTGTTTTCAGCAAGCGAGAAGGGCTTGCGCTCTATTGAGAGAACTTCTTTGCAGCCTTGCCACGCCCAAGCATCAACGTCTGATCTGCATTAAGCGCCTGAACATCGAATACATACTTGTGCGAAGTACCAGATGGCGGACATGGCCCTTGATAAGCCTTCAACGCCCCAGCTTCGACAAAACCTTTTCCAGAATATGGGACTGTTCCCCCACCGTGATTATAACTCGTCATATCCAAATCCGTCATTCTAACCTTAAGAAACGAAGTCCCTTCCGGAACATTAACCACATGCAACTCCGGATTCGGCGATGAAAGCTGGCACCCGCCTCCAACAAAATCAAATTCAACCTGCATCTCTGCCATATTATCCACAGGTTTCGGCCCCATACACCCAGCCATACCAGCAACCATCAAACACACAACTATCCCCTTAAGGAAACGTGCCCCCATAACAACTCCTGTTTTCAAATTGTTACATAAATACTATTAGACGGTTCTGATTAAAAATAATCATGAAATTTCTTACTTCATTATCTATATCAAAGCGCAAAGCCATTACACACTATTCATAATGAGAATTCAATACTTGCAATAGGCGACCATATTCCCCATTTGCCTTCATATCCCGAAGAGCCTTTTCCAGGGGGCCTACGAGATCCATATGCTTAGAATGTAGATTAATATACAGACGACTATGCACCGCAACTCCAGAACTCTTGATACCCGACATAGAAAAATCACTCCTATCAAGCAACAATTTTGTTTTATATCCAGATGCAATAAAAACATCTATTCTACCAGCAACAAGCATCTTCAAACCTTGCAACTCTTCTGTCACACCAATAACGTTGTGTACTTTCTTCAAGTCATTTAAAACATCACGCAAGGAAACAACCCCATTAACGCACCCAACATTCAAACTATCCTTATACCCAATAAGACTTTTTAAATTACTGAAACTATACTCACTTTTTTGTGAAAATATATTTACCGCATCTTCAAAAATGCTCTCCCGAACCACAACAATATTCCCACTTTTCACACCAGAATCAGCCCTTGCAAACACTGCGTCTATCAAACCATCTTCTAACTGCTGATGAAGCCTTGCTTGAGGGAAAGTCTTAATGGTCACATTAACGCCAATTCTATTAAACAATTCAACGTAGAACTCCCTCACCGCGCTATTATGCACATCATTTTCTATTGGAATAATTCCAAGCACAAAATTTTCTTCAGAAGCATTTGAAATACTGAATGAAAGCAAAATTATAAGCACTACACAAAAAAGAATATTTGTGCATAAACAATATCTACTACCACAATTCATAAGGCAAAGAACCTCACTACACTCATTTACGCCAAATAATTTTAATCAACACAGTGTTGAACAGCATTAACCAGACAATAATTCAGCCCCTCCTCTCTCCCCATCAGTTGACTGTTAAAACAAAAAACGGACACCATTGCCGCCCCGTCTTTGCCCTTACAAAACCGAGAAGAGAAAAACGGAATACGCGCACCATGTCTTGCAAAGCCATTGATAATATCAAGCCAAACGCTAGCCGAACTTTTTCCAACCTCCCGTTAGACATATCTGAATTTATACAACCCAACAAACTCTTCTCACCGCTCACAGCATAAAAATAAAGCCAAACTCTGCACTTGCTGAAATCCACGGTGATTACTACCCTGCACAGACACACTCACCTGCTACATACCGGAGGACAGCTTTGCCAGCCCTCGACATGAGGACAATCCTCATCATTTTCGTGCTCATCAATTACATCTGTGCGTTTCTGATGTTTCTCACCGTCAGGGTCAGCAAAAAACGCTTTGCCGGTGTGCAGTACTTTCTGATCAACTTCGTATTCCAATCAGCAGGCCTATCGCTCGCCCTGCTGCGCCTGCACATCCCGCAGCTATTCTCCATTGTTGCGGCAAACGCGCTCATGTTCTCCGGAGTCATTGCAATCTCCTTGGGGGCAGGCAAATTCACACACCGCCACATCCCAAAGGCTCCCCACCTCATCTATACCGCTGTGTTCATCGGCGCATACGCCTACTTCACCTATGTGATGCCAGACATACGCATACGGACAATGCTGTTCACCAGCATGCTCATTCCCGTATTTGCTTTCACGGCCTTCACCTTCCTTGTCCCTTCAGACAAAAAATTCTCGAAGCATTGCATATTCCCCGGAATATCCTTCCTGCTTTTCACAGCACTATATGCATTCCGATTTTACCACGCATGCAGCTACGGCATAGAAGACAACTACTTCGACGATCACTCCCTTGAGACCATAATTCATATTACAACAACGCTTCTTACCGTAATCCTGATGTATTCCATTCAGCACATGATCAGCAGCAGGCTGTTTTCGGAATTCGAACAGCTGACAGACACGCAATCCGCGCTGCTTGCCGACATGGAAAAACTGGCAACGCGGGACCACCTGACCGGCCTGTTCAACAGAAGGAAAATAGAAGAGATAATCAAATACGAGGTTGAGCAGTTCAACCGCTACGAGCAGCCGCTTTGCCTGATCTTATGCGACATCGACAACTTCAAGAGCATTAACGACTCCTTCGGCCACGATGTTGGCGATTCGGTGATCATACACACCACAGAGATCATCAGCACGAACAAGCGCGCAGCCGACAACGCCGGACGCTGGGGCGGCGAGGAATTCATAATCATCACGCCCAGCACGTCCCTGGAGCAGGCCACCGTGCTTGCAGAACGATTCCGCTCTGCCATCGAATGCAACCCGCCAGCCGCGACCGTGAGCCACCCCGCGACCCTCAGTTTCGGCGTTGTGCAATACACACACGGCATGTCGGTGGAGCAATTCGTCAAACTCGCGGACAAGGCCCTGTATCGGGCCAAGCAGCAAGGCCGGAACAGGGTGGAAGTATCGAACTGCCCATCCGATATACCGCCACCGCCCCAGAGCGCCTAGACTGTGTCCCTGCATCCCCTTGAATGAATATTCGGGGGGAGCGGAAGTTTTGCAGCAGGCCATAAGAAGTGACGGAGAGCATCCAAGACTGCCCCTGTGCCCTACCTATAAAGTGGACCGGACACACATTCAGGAACCCTACGCGACATGTAGCACCTGCTTCCAACGCCACATACTCACTGATACGAACAGCCCCGACTCCAACACGGAATCGGGGCTGTTCATTTTCACATTTCATCACCAGCCCAACCTGCCGCCATAATTATTCTTCCGCCTCAGCCCTCGCGTTGCCCGCAAACTTTGTTTCTCCACCTTGTTGACATTGCCGCTCTCTGGGATTACTTCGTCGCTATTGCAGACAACAATTATCTACAATAGAGACAATTAAACCTTTCAGGGAGAATCAGCATGTTTGACGAGAAGTTCATGACGGTAGTTGGCAATGAAGGCGTGGTTTCCATCGTATCCTGTGACGAAGAAGGCGCGCACGTGGTGAATACGTGGAATTCGTATCTAGCCTTTCCCAGCGAAAACCGGATTCTGATTCCGGCATTCGGCATGAGAAAGACGCAGGGCAAGATAGAAAAGAACAACAATGTGCTCCTCACTCTGGGGTCCAAGGAAGTTCAGGGCAAAATGGGTCCCGGCACCGGGTATCTGATCAAGGGGACTGCCATCTTCAAGAAGTCCGGCCCTGAGTTCGATTCCGTGAAAAGCAAGTTCACGTGGGCCAACCGCGTTCTTGAAGTCACCGTCACTGAAGTTAAGCAGACCATCTAGCTGTCACCGGATACAGACAGACTTTGCAAAGGTGACTCCCCGGCCTGCTGGGCAAACGCAAGACGGTTTGCCCAGACGACACGGTGAGTCACCCTTTCACACAACACCGCGCACGGTTCACACTCCCGGCGACAACTGCTCTCTGCCAATCACATCCGTACACAGCCATTCGCAGAAGCTGTCAGCCATTCGCAATTGCCCGCAACCATCCGCAGCAGCCTCCAGCCGTGCACACCCATATTCCCTTGCAGACCCTGCAAGCCTAGTGGTAGATGCCAGAAAAAACATTCCACTTGATATCGGGGTATCACATGCAGTTCAGCGTCGGGGTGGAGTATGCATTCCACTCGTTATTTTATATGACGGACCTCCCGGAAGGGAAAACCATCGGCATAAAGCAGATAGCTGAATTGAATGCAATTCCTGAAACCTATCTCTCTAAGGTGTTTGCCAAGCTGAGAAAGAGCGGCATTGTCAGATCAATCCCCGGTGTAAACGGCGGGTACGAACTGGCCAAACCCGCTGATGACATATCCTTCTGGGATATCATCGAGGCCATTGAGGGCCCCTCCTTCTTCTTCCAATGCGCCGAGATACGGAAAAAGAACATATTTACGGACCCTTCAGCCAATTTTTCATCCAAATGCCCCTGCCTGATAAAGGTGGTCATTCAGGAAGCCGAAGAATTGTTCAGAGACAGACTGCGCTCCAAATCGCTGCGCTGGCTCCGCGAAAAGGTCTACACCGACTTCTCGGACGATAAAAAGCACGCCATAGAGCACTGGATCAAATCCGTATAGCTCCGGCAGCGGACGCAGCACATATTGCACCGGCACGGCAGCACACCGCAAAGCAAAGAACACCAGAAGCCGCCCCGACCTCATATGTGTCGGAGCGGCTTCTGTCATTTCATGCTGTTTGCCACACTCTGCCATCGCCGTCCGGCGTAGCGAATGCTTGTCGCCATACCCACCACCGCAACGGCACCACACCCTTTTCATACAGCAGCACCAACTGCGATTTTTCTTGCATTCGCCGCAGACATGAATAGGCTCACAATTCGCCCTGCTGCCAGCGTTGCAGCGTATTCACCTATTCAGAACAGGATATCACCATGCACAACGCCACGCTCCACAACTTCATCGAAAACGAATTCCCCTTCCATCTCCTGCTCGGCGTCCGGGTGGATCATCTGGGAGAAGACTGCGTCCGCCTGTTCATCCCCTACAAGGAGCAGCTCCTCGGTCATGCAAAGCGTTCCATGATTCATGGTGGCGTCATCTCCAGCCTTGTGGATATCTGCGGCGGCTTTGCGGTATGGACCCACTGCAAGCCGGAAGACCACATTGCCACCATTACCCTGAGCGTGGACTATCTGCGCCCGGCCAAGCCCTTTGACCTGTATGCCGAGGCCAAGATTCGCCTGCTGGGCAACAAGGTGGGCAACGCCCATGTGGTTGTCTGGTCCGAAGGGAACCGCGAAACCCACATTGCAGAAGGCCGCGGCGTCTACAACATAAAGCGGGGCTGATGCGGGTGGCATAGCCGGAAAGGAGCTTCCGAAAAGATCGTTCGAAAAGACCGGCTGTCCGAAGATACAAAGCCCCCACTCACGCAGCACAACACCACACTGCCCTGATTATGAGCAAGGTCAGGGCAGTTTTTTGTGCCCAACGGCTCATACTTACAATATACTGAAACCACCCTGTTTCCGGGTGCATGCCGGACTATTTTTGTGTAGGGTGCCGCTGCCTTGCTAACCAGATAATATTTTGGAGAAAAACGCTTGCCAGACTTTGACATGAGGACTGCTCTCACCATCTATGTTCTTGTCAGTTATGTATGTGCATATCTGATGGGTGCCACTTTCAAAGTCAGCAGAAAGCGCTTTGGCGGCGTGGGCTATTTTTTTCTCAACTTCGCGTGTCAGTCCGTGGGCATGACACTTGCTCTCATGCGCCCCGGCATTCCCCAGTTTTTCTCCATCATCGTGGCCAATGTTCTGATGCTCTCAGGCATAATCAGTTTTACCTTCGGAGCGGCCAAGTTCACGCACAGAAAAATTCCCCGGCTCCCATTCATTCTCTATATCGGGATCTTCACGGGCGCGTTTCTCCACTTCACCTACACCACGCCCGACACGCAGATTCGCACAATGCTGTTCTCAGCAATGCTGATTCCTCTGTTTCTCTATACGGCCTTCATACTGCTCAACCCTGCCGACGCAAGTTTCAGGCAACATTGCAAATTCACGGGCAATGCCTTTCTGCTGTTCACGATGCTCTTTCTTATCCGGTTGTACATAACTTACACGGGCGGGCCCATACCGGACTACATCAACGGGCATTCGCCCGATGTGATCGTCAACATGCTCACAACCCTGCTCACTGTGCTGCTTCTCTATTCCGTACAACACATGATCAGCAGCAGACTGTTTGTGGAATTCGAAGCGCTCACCGAAGTACAGGCGGGCATGCTCCTCAAAATGGAACGCCTTGCCACCAAGGACCATCTCACAGGGGCCTATAACAGACGCAAGATCGAAGAGATCATCAGGTACGAGATTGCACGGCACAACCGCTACAATGAGCCGCTCAGCCTTATCCTGTGCGACATCGACCACTTCAAAAGCATCAACGACAGCTTCGGCCACGATACAGGCGACAAGGTGATCATCCACACCATAGACCTTATTACCGCCCATAAACGGGATACGGACATGGCCGGAAGGTGGGGTGGCGAAGAATTCATCATCGTCAGCCCCCAGACCAATGCAGAGCACGCCACAGCCATGGCAGAACGGCTGCGTTGCGTCATAGAATCGCACCAGCCTGAATGTGCATTGGGACAGCGGAAGGTGACAGTGAGCTTTGGTGTGGCCCAATACGCGCCCGGAAGCTCTGTGGAAGCCTTTGTAAAATGCGCGGACAAGGCCCTGTACCGGGCCAAGCAGCGTGGGCGCAACACGGTCGTTCCCTCACCCGGCTCCTGCGTGTAATTGGCAGCCCCGGCTGCCCCCGGCCTGTACAGGGCGGCCCTAGAGTTCTTTGCGCAACCCGTCGGGACAGTTACGATAATCGGGACAGGAACAGCGCTGCGATTATTGGTGCAAAGCAAACGGCTTTCCTGTATCAGCCGAACATGAATACATACATACGCCCCTACCGGCCCGAAGACGCCGAATCCGTTCTGGATATATGGCTGCAGGCATCACGCGCGGGACATCCCTTTTTCAGCGAAGAAGAACTGCTCAGGCAGTACGACCTTGTCAAAAACCACTATCTGCCCGTGGCTGAAATGTGGGTTTACGACTCCGGCACTGTGCAGGGCTTTATCGGCATGCTCAGCACCACCATAGGTGGCCTTTTCGTGCACCCGCAGGCTGCCGGCAAGGGCATCGGCGCACAGCTCATCCGCCACGTTGCCGACCAGAGAGGCCCCCTGACGGTGGAGGTGTTCAGCGCCAACACCCGGGCCACATCCTTTTATCAGCGCTGCGGCTTTGTCGAATGCGAACGCAGCATGAATGCGGAAGTTGTGCCGCATCAGGAATTCATCATCATGCACCAGCAGCCGGGACAGGCCTGACGCGCCACAGCCCCGGACCTTGCCAAGCATGCCCGACGAAGCAACTTGGTAGGCCAGACAGGCACATTAGTCCGCCCTGCAACCATATGGCTGCAGGGCGGATTTATTGCTGGGAAAAAATCACATCTACAGCAACTCATGGCACTTCTTGCTGCAACAAGCGCACGCTGCCTTTGCCACAAAATAATCCACGGCAACGGGCCAAAGCTCCCCCTCTCACACCACCCACCCCGCACATGCAATTGTGCAACAGCTGCCTGCATTTTTCATGGTGCGCATCACGCGCAAAAAGCGGCAACATGCTGTTTATACAAACAATCAATCCTTACAACGTTCCCCCATAGGGAAAAGATACAACGGCGAAAAACCATGCTGACGGCCCTGCACAAGCTGGGGCAGCGGGGTGGATGTGTCGATACACGCCAAGCATGTGTCACCACGCAAATGCAGCGTTATGGGGCACTCTGAGACTTTTTGCGACATTTGGAGCACGATGTTGCAGCCATCCGTAAAGATTGAAAAATCATTCACAATCCCACTTGACCTTACCCCTCAGGGAAACGCCACACTGAAACGCAAGTAAGCAATGGCCCCAATAGAGGTAACCTCTCACGTAATAAAAGTGCTGCATAGCCATGCCATGCCCGCACCTCATGTACCGCCCACGACCGGGAGCCAGCCGCAACAAATGGCATTATGCCAAATCCATACAACAGAGGACGATACATGAAACCCAGATTCAACATCTCCCGGACAATCGGCTCGTTGCTGCTCTCGGCTGCCTTCCTGCTGATTACCTCCGCCGCTTTTGCGGCAGCGCCCAAGTATGTTTTCTACTTCATCGGTGACGGCATGGGACCGGTTCAGCGTCAGGCTGCCCAGTATTTCCACAAGATCGAGACCGGCAATCCCGAAGCCCGTCTGCTCATGAACAGCTTTCCCATTTCCGCGCTGGTGACGACCCACTCCGCCAACACGCTGATCACCGACTCCGCTGCAGGCGGCACGGCGCTGGCTACCGGCTTCAAGACCACCAACGACATGGTTTCCAAGCTTCCGGACGGCACCGATGTAAAGACCATTGCAGAAGCCGCCCGCGATGCAGGCTACGCAGTGGGCATTGCCACCACCACCCGTATCACCCACGCCACGCCCGCAGCCTTCTCTGCGCACAACGTGCACCGCAGCAATGAAAACGAAATTGCCGTGGACCAGCTCAATTCCGGCTTCGATTATCTGGCAGGCGGCGGCTACCGCAACTTCGTTGCCAAGAACAATGCCGAAGGCCTCAAATCCAAGCGCAAAGACGACCGCGATCTGGTCGCCGAGTTCAAGGCCAAGGGCTACACCACCTTCATCGGCGAAAAGAAGCGCGACGCCTTCCGCGCCTACACGCCCAAGAAGGGTGACAAGGTGCTCGCCCCTGTTTCCTCCAGCGCCATGGATATGGAAATCGACCGCCGCAACAGCGGTGAAACCGAAAACGCCATGCCCTCGCTCGCCGAGCTGACCGCCAAGGGTATTGAAGTGCTGGCCGCTCAGGAAAAGCCCTTCTTCATGATGGTGGAAGGCGGCCGCATCGACTACGCAGCCCACTGCAACGATGCCGCCGGCACCATTTGGGACACCCTTGCCCTTGATGAAGCCATTGCCAAGGCATACGAATTCTACAAGAAGCATCCTGAAGAGACCCTCATCGTCGTTGCCGCAGACCACGAAACCGGCGGCATGGCCATGGGCATCAGCCTTGATTCCAAGGGCTACTTCCTCAAGCTGAACGAACTCTTCAAGGTAAAGGCTTCCGCTGAAGACGTGCTGATGTACGTCTACCCCCAGATGGTCAAGGACTACCCCGACGTAGCCCAGCGCCAGAAAGAATACCTTGCCTACATCGCGGACAAGTTCGGCCTGACCGACCTGAATGCCCGCGAGCGCAAGATCATCGAATCTGCCATGGCCGTGGAAGACAAGAACCAGAGCCTGCCTGAAGAAGAGCAGACCACCTACGGCTACGCATACACCCCCACCATGATCGCCGTATCCCACGTGGTATCAGAGCGCGCCCGCATCAGCTGGACCTCTTACGTGCACACGGCATCCGTCATCACGCTGTCTGCCGAAGGCAAGGGCGCTGAGCAGTTTGCCGGATTCAAGGACAACACCGACCTGCCCAGAATCATGGCAAAGCTCATGAACGCAAAGCTCTCCACCTTTGAGCGTACTCCCTCCGCAGCACTGCTGGGCGAGACCACCGGACCTTCCAAGAAGTATTCCGAAATCCCCTACGGGGAAACGCAGAACGTTCTCGGAAAGAACTAGTCATACCCATGGGGGAGGGCTGCGTGTAGCTCTCCCCCCTCCTCTACGGAGCCTGCATGCCCAGCCTGAAAAGATTCGTTGTCGAACTTGCCGTTGTTGCAGCCCTTATCGCCGCCCTTTTCGTGGCCGGACACATGCATATTGCCGGAACCGAAGAGGAAGGCGTGCAGGAAGTAACGGCCATTGTCCTTGCGGCGGATAACAGCGAAATCCTCCACTCGGCTGCAGGGGCTGTGGGCCCTCAGCGCCTTGAGACCATGATCGACAACGGCACGTGGAAAGGCACCAAGGTTGCCGCCCTCAACCATCTCAACGGCCAGATGGACATGGACGAGCTGTTCACTCCCGGCGACCGCATTCTGCTTGCCATACGCGTTGCAGACGGCACAGTCAGCGAGGCGCGCACCATAAACACCTTCCGGCAGAACTGGGAGCTGGCGCTCTTTGCCGTCTTCGCCCTTGCCCTTGTCGCCTATGCCCGTCTCACCGGCCTTAAGGCACTTGTCTCGTTCATGGCTTCGCTCGGCGTGCTCTGGTATTTCTACATTCCCAACCTGCTGAACGGGGCAGCCCCGCTTCCGCTGAGTCTGGCCGTGCTGGTGCTGCTGTCGCTCGTCATCATCATAACCGTGGCCGGGTTCACCCGGCAGGGCATTGCCGCCTTTCTGGGAACCGTGTGCGGCATGGCTGTCACCCTGCTGCTTACCCTGCTCTTCGGCGAAGGCTTCAGGCTCTCAGGCATGACCACGCCCTTTTCCACCACCCTGCTGGTGCAGGGGGCCTACGGATTGAACTTTCAGCATATTTTCTACTCCGCAGTGCTGCTCGGCGCATCGGGTGCCGCCATGGACATTGCCATGGACGTGAGCGCCTCCATGCATGAAATCAAGGTGAAACGGCCTGACATAGGCATGAAAGAACTTGTGGAATCCGGCTTCACCATCGGCCGCATGGTCATCGGCACCATGTCCACCACCCTGCTGCTGGCCTATTCCGGCGGCTACCTGACCATGCTCATGGTCTTTGTGGCGCAGGAAACCAGCATTTCCCGCATCCTCAACATGAAGCTGGTCGCGGCAGAAGTGTTTCGGGTTCTCATAGGCAGCATTGGCCTTCTGCTGGTGGCCCCTGTTACCGCCATCATTGCCGGTGCCCTGCTCACCTTCGACTTTTCACGCCTTCGCGCTCCGTCGCATGGCAACATGACCAACAAGCAGGAAACTGCCCCCGACCAATAAAAAAGTCCGCCAACAGACAAACGTTGGCAGACTTTGGCAGACTGCTGACAGAGTCATTTCCGGTATTTCCGGCTACAGCTCCTTCACCCAGAACTGCATGGCATGCTCAAGGCTTGCCCCGCCCAGCTCCGGCCACTGCATCATGGTGACGACCCCATCCATGCGGGCATAGGCGTGGTGCCGCAAAAAACGCTCAATGGGCACAAAGTCCGAAGGCCGCATGGGATGCGTCTCAGGCCTGACCACGGTTGCGCAGGTAAGGTAGCTGAACCGGTTCAGGGAGCGGATATGCGCCTCAGCCTGCTCCAGCAGAACCGAACCTCGCCCGCCACCCCGGAATTGCCGGTGAAAGAGCAGTTCCCCGATGTAATACCCCTTCTCGACGGGATAGGCTGTTCCGGAAAAGCCGGCAGTGAATTCCGCAGATTCGCTGGCAAGCGGAACGCCGGTAACCGCACCGGCAACGGCATCGCCCTCCCACTCCATGATGACCATGGCATCGGGGGATTCCGCATACACCTTCAGATACTCCATCTCATGGCCCTTATCCCCCTGATACAGATAGGGGAACTCGCAGAATATGGATAACCTGAGGTCCGCAAGGGATTCCAGATGGGACAGCAGTTCCGCCCCTGTTATCATCCGTGTTTGAAAAGTCATGCGTGCTCCTTGCCGCTATTGTCCAGTCACTATCTCACAGACATGCCGCAGCAGCCTGCGCCTGCTCCGGGCAAAAGGCTGCATTCAACCATGCCAGCAAGCAGGTATTCTCCAGTCCCCGCACCTGTCAACGCCTCGCGGCTGAGTGGCACCGGCAGAGCAAAACAAAGGCCGCCCCGGCATATACCGTAGCGGCCCCATGCGGTAGCTCCCGCAAACGCCCCGTAGCAGGTCAAACCACAGCAGTCTTCTTGCGCGCACTCACCTGCTTTTTTGTATTTCGGGACGCCGCACCGCCTGCTCCATCTTTCATCATGGAAAGGAAGGCATCCACGCACTCCGGACACAGGTGCCCGCCGCGCATGCTCTTGATAACCTCCACGGCTTCCTCGTATTTCATGGCCGCCCGGTAAGGGCGGTTGCTCGTCAGCGCATCGTACACATCGGCCACGGCCACCAGCCGCGCATCTAGCGGAATGGATGTTCCCTTGAGACCAAGCGGATACCCGCTGCCGTCCATACGTTCGTGGTGATACATCACCGCATCAAGAATGCTCTGCATGGAAGGAATGGGCTTGAGAATCTGCGTTCCCTTGACGGGGTGCTCACGTATGCGCTCATACTCGTCGTCAGAAAGCTTGCCCTCCTTGAGCAGTACCGAATCGGCTATGCCTATCTTGCCAATATCATGCAAACGCGCCGCAAGAACGATGCGCTCCACATCCTCGGCACAAAGCCCCATATATTCGGACAGGCTTTTCGAAATGGAAGCAACTGATTCCGAATGCCCACGCGTGTATGCATCGCGCGCCTCAAGAGCCTGAATAAGGCTGGCAATGGCTGAAAGCAGCATGGTCCGTTCACGGGTAAGGCGGTAGCGTTCCTGCAGCAGCATCATGCCGTGATCCGAGAGCAGTTTTTCTGCAAGCAGCACCACTTCTTCCACGTTGAAGGGCTTCACAAGATAGGCATCTGCCCCTTTCTCCGCCATTTCACGCAGCATCCTGCGGTCCGAACTGCTGCTCATGACCACGAAGGGAGTATTCTGAAAATTATCCATGGCCCTCACAGACTTGCAGAATTGCTGCCCGTCCATCACCGGCATGTGGATGTCCGACAGAATCAGGTCCGGCTGAAAAGATGCCAGCCTCGACATACCTTCCCGTCCGTTATCTGCCTCGATAACGCGAAAGCCTGCCTGCGCAAGACTGCGCGCCACTGCCGCGCGTATGCTGACTGAATCATCCACCACCAGCACGCCCTTGCCGCGAAGCAGGGCTGCGCGTTCCAAAGTGCGTTCAACCCGCTGCAGCAGCTCGGCCTTACAATCCGATTTGGCAAGGTATCCCATGGCCCCTACGTCGAAACCATTGGAAATATCCTGATCCGAATGCATGTTGCTGAGAATGATAATGGGCACCCCCTGCGTACCGGGGTCATCCTTGAGCTTGCGGCACAGGGTAAGCCCGTCCATGCCGGGCATCTGCACGTCCGTGATGATCAGGTCAAGATACCTTGAACTGGCTATATCAAAAGCCTCGATACCGTTTTCCGCTTCAAAAATTTTCGCATTCAGGGAAGTCAGGTGACTTTTCAGAAAATCGCGTGCCGAAAGGCTGTCGTCCGCGATGAGGATATGAGGCTCGGTTTGCTGTGAAGGCATGTCCATTCCTCTTCATGTATCAAAGTCAATCTGCAACAGAAAAACCTGTTGTCAAAAGAATAATACATGGTTTGTGTCATGTAATTATATCTTGATAGATATCTACCTGACAGGAATTACCGCCATGTCAACACCGCCGAATATAAACATATTGCGCAAAGGGAAGATGGAATAATATCATCAAAGACACAATTGAATGCATACTAGGAACGGATCATCGACCTATGCATAGAATTATCTTGCACATTCTCGTCAAGAATCCTGACAATACACACGAATTGCGTGGTTTACAGAAAAAACGTCAATGTTTCGCAATAACACGAAAGAACGGAATCACAACGTGCAGCCCAGAAGACCAAGCGCCTCCGGCATACAGGCACCGCCAGAGGTAACGGAAGGAGATCGTATGCTCCCCCATGCCACCACAACCATTGCCAAACCTCTTGGCTTTCTGGCGTATGGCTTTCTGGCACTCGCTGCCCTGCTGATATTTCTCCCTCCCACGGCAAACGCTGCAGAACCGGCCCCCATTATTATCGGAGCCTGCTTTGCAAAAACAGGCAGCGGCGCTCTGGAAAACGCTCCCAACTTCAGGGTGGCCCAGCTTGCCGCAAAGGATATCAACGACTCCGGAGGAGTGCTCGGCAGACCGCTGAAGATTCTGGAATTTGATACGGAAAGCACTCCAATCGGTGCACGGCAGGCAGGACTCGCAGCACTGGATGCCGGAGTTGTGGCCGTTGTCGGTCCCTCGTGGAGTTCGCAGGGCATACCGCTTGCCAAAGTTCTGCAAAACGCCGGAATACCCATGATCGGCCCCACAACAACAGCGCCGGAACTGACTGCCATTGGCAACTACATTTTCAGAGCCTGCTATACGGATGCAAGCCAGGCTGAAGCCCTTGCCAGCTTTGCCAGACATGACCTGCAGGCGAAGCGGGTGGCGGTAATGACCATTGCCGGCGACGTATACAGTGAGGGACTGAGCAGCACCTTCATCAAGCGCTTCACCGAAATGGGCGGCACTCTGGCCGTGCAGTCGCGCTATCTGGAAGACTCCATGGACTACACAAAGCAGGTTGCCGACATAGCTGCATCCATGCCCGACCTTGTGCTTGCCTCCGGCTTTACGAGAGACTCCGGGCTGCTGCTCAAGCAGGCCCGCAAGGCTGGTTTTGCCATGCCTTTCATCGGCGGAGACGGCTGGTCCCCGTCAGAACGCATCCACCGCATCAACCTTTCCGAAGGCCGCAATTACTCTAGCTCGCACTGGAGCAAGGATGTGCGCTCACCGGTAAACATGCATTTCATCCAGTTGCTCAGAACGGAACTGGGTGACACCGTTCCGGAATACATAGATGCAGGAACCCCCACCGTATTCGATGCCGTGGGGCTGGTTGCAGAAGCCATACGACGGGCAAAAAGCACAGAGCCGCAAAAAATCCGCGACGCGCTCGCTTCCATCAGCGATTATGCAGGCGTTACGGGCACCATATCGTTCAAGGGGTCGCGCGATCCTGCCAAACCGGTCATCATACTGCACATCACTCCGGACGGAGCGGAATTTGTGAAGGCCATACCCCCCTGACCGGATGATACCGGAAGAAGAATACGCCAGCAGAGCCAAAGACCACGGAGCATCACTTGATCAAGAGCATTACCAGACGCCTGCACAATGACGTGTTTACCACCTTCATGGTCATTTCCCTGTTGTTCATAGCGCTCGGCATTTTCATGCAGGTGCAGTGGATGGACGACCATATTGATGCGGAATGCCGCCACCTTGATACGCTTGTATCGCGGGAACAGAACATGCTGGCAAACGAGCTGTTCGAGAACCGTATTCCTGCCCTCACCCTGCGCATAGGTGAGATCAGCATGGTGCAGGATATCAGGCAGGTGGTGCTGTATACCGCCGCGGGCACCCCCATTGTGCATGCAGAGGCAGGAAAAGCCACCATGGGGGGCGACAACGTGCCGCCGCTCAAGCTGCTGCACATGAACAGAAACGTGCCCTACACCGCCATGCACGACTTTGACACACTCCAATTCTGGCGGCCCGTAACAGCCATTGGTGAAACGCTGGGCTGGATACGGATAACGTATGAACTCAGCAGGCTGAAAAAGCAGGCTGTGGGGTTTTTTACTTTTTTCTTCTGCCTGCTGCTCATCACGCTTACCTGCATGCAGGTATTGCTTATCCGGCGGCTGCGCCAGTCCGTGGTTGATCCGCTGCGTGAGCTGGACACGGCCATGCGGGAGATGGATGCCAACAGCCTTTCCCTCACCTTTCCTACGGAAAAGGCCAGCCACGAAATCGCCATGCTGGCAAACTCGTTTCAGGACCTTATCGCACGGCTGAAGGACAGCTATGTAGCGCTGGACAGAACCAACGCTGCGCTCGCCCGCAGTGAACAGCGCATTTCGCGGGTATTTTCCGCCACATCCGATGCCATATGGGAATGGTCGTTCAAGACGGGAGAAACCTATTTCAGCCCGCGCTACTACCAAATGCTCGGGTATGAAGATCAGGAACTGCCCATGAACTATGACACCTTCAAGATGCTCTGCCACCCGCAGGATTTTCCTGAAACTGAAGCGCGCATGGCCGAATCTGTCCGCATTCACAACGCCAAGTCGTATAACGCCGAGTTCCGCATGAAAGCAAAAGACGGAAGCTGGCGATGGATTCTCTCACGCGGCAGCGTCATAGAACGCGACGAATCAGGCTACGCCATCATGGTTTCCGGAACGCACACCGACATTACCGAACGGCGGTACAGCGAAGAGAAACACCGAGTTCTTTTCGAGCGTTCCCCCGAGGCCATCTTCATCATCAAAGACGCCATCATCACCGACTGCAACCCGAGGGCCGCGGAATTCTTCCGCTGCTCACGCAACGCACTCATCGGCCTCGGCCCTGCCGATATTTCTCCCCTGCACCAGCCGGACGGCAAAAGGACGGAGGATAAAGCGGCCGAACTTCTTTCGCGCTTGCAAGCAGAAGGAACCCAGACTTTTGAATGGCTGCATCGCCGCTTCGACGGCACTCTTTTTTATGCCGAAGTTTCGCTCTCTGCCATGGACCTGCGCAACGAGACCCACGCCGTGACCTTTTTGCGGGACATTTCCGAACGCAAGCAGGTGCAGGACATCATGATCCAGAACGAGAAAATGATCTCTGTGGGCGGGCTCGCCGCAGGTATGGCCCACGAGATAAACAACCCCCTCGGCGGCATTCTGCAAGGCATTCAGAATATCAAGCGCAGGCTCTCGCCGGAGCTCCCGGCCAATATCGAAGCAGCCAGAAACACCGGCTGCGACCTTGCGGCCATGCGGGAATATCTGCGGCAGCGCAAAATAGACCAGCTCATGGAGGGCATACGGGAATCGGGCCAGCGGGCAGCGGAGATAGTCGCCAGCCTGCTAACGTTCAGCCGCAAGAGCGAACGGGTCTATGCTCTCAGCAACATGCCGGAACTGATAGACAGGGCCATAGGCCTGACGGAATCGGACTACGACATGCGCCGCAGTTACGACTTCAAAAACATCGAGATTGTCCGCGACTACCAGTCGGACATGCCGGAAGTGGAATGCTCGGCAACAGAGATGGTGCAGGTAATCTTCAACGTCATCCGCAACGCGGCTCAGGCCATTGCACGGCAGGAAGACAGAAGTGAACGGGGAACCATCACCATCGCACTGGCCCGCGAAGGCGAACACTGCATCATAGACATAGATGACAACGGACCGGGCATGGATGATGAAACACGGCGCCGCGTCTTCGACCCCTTCTTCACCACCAAGCAACCGGGGGAAGGAACAGGGCTCGGGCTTGCCGTATCGTTGCAGATAATCACCGTATACCACGGAGGGGAACTTACCGTGACCTCTGTTCCCGGGCAGGGCACAAGCTTCCGCATCAGGCTGCCTCTTCACCATAATCCGTATTCACAGCCGACAGCCTGATTCGATCTGATTCGATCTGATTCGACCAGATCCAACCTGATACAATCCGGTCCGGCCTGAACGATATAATCTGGCCGACGACAAACCGCCTGCATCATGAAGCCCCCGTTCCTTTCCGTAAAAGAAGCGGGGGCTTTCGTTCACACTATGCCGAACAGCTATCACCCTGCATCGGACAGAACGTCCGGCGCAATAAGCTGCCATGGCCGGGATGCTTCACCAAATGCTTCACCGGACACTTCACCGGAAACTTCACCTGATACTTCAAGGGATGTCTCAAGGGATTCCTCAGGCGAAATGATGTTGCAGATGCGCCTTATAGCGGCTGAAATCTTCCTCGATTCTGGGATTCTTCACCACATCGTAGCAGACAAAGGTATCCAGCGGCGTCATGCCGAAAAACCGGAAGTTCATATGCATGGGCCAGAAGAGATCGTCCACTCCCCGGCCCTGAAACAGGTACTGTCCGGCATCGTCAAAGGCTTCACGCGGGGCATTGAAGGTAAGGGAAAACATGTACTTTTTCCCCTGCAACACACCGCCTGTGCCATACTGCTTGCTCGCATCAGAACGGGTTCTGCCGTCTCCCGTGCCAAGCCTGCCATCCAACCCCGTGGTGTAGACAAGGTCCATATATTTCTTGCAGCTCCACGGCACCCCCATCCAGTTCACCGGCGACTGCACGATCACCACATCGGCCCAGACGTGCTTGTCCACCTCCGCGCCGGGGTCATATTCATCGCGTACCGAACTCACCTGCACCGAGTGCCCCATGGCGGTCAGCGTATCCCGCGCCACATCCACCAGCGAAGCGTTCAGCTTTCCTTCGGAAAAAGAATAGTATTCGTGGCCGTTGATGATGAGAATATTCGACATAGTCGTTCCTCCGTACTTGGTGTTCATGTGCAGGCCCTAAAGCAGACTCTGAAGGCAGGCCCTGCTTCATATGTCTTCATGCGCTGCCGATGGCGTCATTGGGCAAAGCCTTTTGCGGCAGTATCACCCATCATGCACGAGGAACGCCTGAGGTCAAGAAGGCACTTTGCGGTAAGCGGGTACCCAGAAAAGCAACCTCCCGTTTACAGCCCGTCAAAATCAATGACACGGCAAGTATGCACCCTGCGACCAAGGCTCTCGCGTCAGTCAATAATACTAGCATGTTATCAACATGATATCTTTGGCACAGTCCTTGTTATCGCCCCTGCGGCGAATATTCGGGTTAAGAGCGAAAGGATCGTACATGGCCATTCTTCAGGTATTGCTGGCGGGAGAGTGCAGAGGCAAACTGACTCCGCTGGCGGAAGACCTCGCAAAACTGGGATACGAGATCACTGCGGCAGAAGGCAGACTTGCCACAATGCAGCAGTTGTTTGCAGACACCTACGACGTGGTGGTGCTGGATGAAACCGTGCTGCAGGCCGATTGCCCACAGTGGCTGCGCCACATTGCCCTGCTTTCTCCGCAGAGTCAGGTCATCCGCCTGACCCCTTGCCCGACTGACGGACTTACAGCCTACCCCTGTTTTTCGCCTGTTGATCTTGTAACCCAGCTCCCCTGCCCCGTTTCCGCCGAGCAACTTTCGCGTGCCATTCTGGATGCCTGCACCTGCGGCACGGCAGCCCTGCCCCTTCTGCATTCGTCCTGAGCCACCTTGCAGCGCTGCCTGCAGCATGCCCGCACCGGGCACGGCGCAACCCTTTGTCCGTGCACTGTTCAGGGCCCTTTTTATCAACCTTGCCTGCGGGTGTTCCCACAACCCGTTTCCTGTTATATTCTTCAGAAAACAGACACGGTTCATACTCCGGAAAAATCGCATGCCGCCCACACCAGCGGCAAGGTGAACGCCCTTTCCGGAACCGTTGCCAGACACAATGCAAGCAAGGAGATCCCGATGAAGAATCGTATCACCATCCCGCTGCTTCTAATCGCCGCACTGCTGCTTTCCGCATGTGCCCGCAGCAGCGGAGACACCTATTCCCCCGAACAGGCCCGCATGGAACAGACCGTGACATACGGTGTCATCACCGGCATTGCCCCGGTGACCATCCAGAGTGACCAGAGCGGCCTTGGCGCGCTCGGCGGCGCAGTTGCAGGCGGCGTGGTTGGCAGCACCATCGGCGGCGGCTCCGGCCGCATTCTCAGTGCCGTGGGCGGTGCCATTGTCGGCGCAGTTGCAGGCGGCATGGGTGAAAGCGCCCTGCGCAAACACGACGGGTTGGAAATAACCGTTCAGAAGGACAGCGGCGAAACGGTTGTCATCGTGCAGGAAGCCGACAAGGAACCGCTCGCCAAGGGTGACCGGGTGCGCATTCTCAAGGCGCAGGATGGCTCCACGCGCGTTCGCCCTCTGCCCTGAGGACTTCCCGGCGGGGAATGAATCCGCTTCCGCCTGCCCCATCTACCTCAGCATGACCATGCCTGCCCATGCTGGATGAAGGCATCTGGATAAACGAGCAACAGCTCTTTGGCGGATAACGGACTGATGATGAACAAAGAATGCATGATCGTGGCCGGGGCGCACCGTTCGGGTGTCCCCGGCCACATGAAGTCTTGACATTTCCGCGCGGGAGGGGGAGTTGAAGCGGATAGGGAGAGACATATCTCCCCCTGCAACCCAACAAATCATTCCGCCGCCCACGCCGACGCCCGACAACCGGACGCAGGAACCGCCCTTATCATGCTCGCGCATATTCCGACGGATTCCCCTTCCTCTTCCCGCGATCGACACCACAGCGGCTGCCCGTGAGTCCGACATGCCATACCGCCCCGCCCTGTCCGTTGACCGTATCATCGCCCTTGTTATTGCCTGCATTGCCGCTGCCATATGGCTGTTCAAGCCCCTTGCCGCCTCCGGCATAACCACCCCGAATACGGACAGCGTTTTCGCCGTCATGGTCTTCACCATGGGCATGTGGGTCTGCGGCGCACTGCCTGAATACCTGACCACCCTCATCTTCTTCAGCGTGATGATGCTGTGCAAACTTGCCCCGCCCGCCGTGGTCTTTGCCGGATTCAGCTCATCCGCCTTCTGGCTCGTCTTTGCAGGGCTTGTGCTCGGCCTTTCAGTGAGAGAAAGCGGCCTCGGCAAGCGCATTGCCGTACATCTGGGTGCGCTGTGCGGCGAATCCTACATTTCCATCGTCATAGCCATGGCAGCATTCGGGCTTGTGCTCGCCTTTCTCATGCCCTCTGCCGTGGGCCGTGTCGTGCTCATGATCCCCATACTCAACGCCTTTGCCGAAAGCAGGGGCTACAAGACCGGTTCGCGCGGTGCAGGCGGCATTCTCATGGCAGGCGCGGCAGGAACCATGCTCCCCGCCTTCACCATCCTGCCCTCCAACGTGGCAAACATGGTCCTCAGCGGCACCATGGAAGCCCTCTATGGCACCGTTCCCACTTACGGCCAGTATATGCTCATCCATTTTCCCGTGCTGGGCCTGTGCAAGCTGCTTCTCGTGGTTATCGTGGCCGTGCTCCTGTTCAGGGAAAAGCCCTCGGCTCCCCCGGCACAGCAACAGGCGCTGCCCCCCATCTCATCCGCAGAACGCAACCTCATGCTGCTGCTCGTGGCATCCCTCATTCTCTGGATGACAGACGCCGTGCACGGTATTGCCCCCGCGTGGGTGGGCCTTGCCGCCGCAGTTGTCTGCCTTGTTCCCAAGGCCGGGCTGCTGAAGGAAGGGGCTTTCTCGCGCCTCGGGTTCGCCTCGCTGTTTTATGTGGCCGGGGTTATCGGACTGGGCGCGGTGGTGCGCGATTACAACCTCGGCGTGCTCGGGGCACACGGTGTGCTGGATATCTTTCCGCTCACCCCCGGTGCAGACCCGTGGAACTATGCCGTGCTCACAGGCACCAGCACCCTTACGGGCATGCTGACAACCACAGTTGGCGTTCCTGCCGTCATGACACCCATGGGGCCGGAACTGGCCAGCGCATCGGGCCTTGCGCTCATGACCGTGCTCATGACGCAGACCATCGGCTTTTCCACCATATTCCTGCCTTATCAGGCACCTGCCATTGTAGTGGCAGCACAGATGAGCAACCTGCCCTCGCGGGCGGTAAACAGCTATTTCCTCGCACTGTTCGTGACAACGATCATCTTCATTCTGCCGCTCAACTATTTCTGGTGGAAGATGCTGGGGCTCCTGTAGTTGCAGAATGTTCCCTTTTACGCCCTGTAAAAGCGGTTGACACCCTGCAAACTGAAACAGGCTGCAACAGCACGGCACCCTAGAGAAAAGTTTCACAATAAAAGATAGTTACAAACGTATAAATTCTGGCCTGTTCCTTGCTTCTCACTGTCCGGATGCGGACACCTGTCGCGTCCGTTGCATTATGTCGCACCGGAGAGAAGCATGACACACCTGACCACAGGACCCCCCGCCGAACAGGCGGGAAACAAGAATACCCCCACTCCCGTCATTACGGGATTGCTGCACAGTTCTGTGGCAGCCGCATCCCTGCTGGACGGCCTGCCGGTCGGCGTTGCCCTGCTGGATACCGAAAGACGTATCGTACGTATTAACAGCCGGGGCGAAGCCCTGCTGGGCATAGGCCCGGACCAGGCGTGCGGCCTGCCGTGCCACCACGTCATCCGCTCCTCGCGCTGCTTCAAGGACTGCCCGCTGGCTCCCGGCGGCCCTGAGGGGGCGCTTGTGGAAGCCGTGAGCACCACCTGCCCCATCACCCACGACACGGACATCATCGACAGGCAGCGCCGCAAAGTGCCGGTGCGCGCCTGCGTCGTGCCCCTGCATGACGAAAAGGGAACCCACGTGGGCTACATGGAGGTGCTTGAAGAAGCCGCCGCCTGTGCTGCCCCAGCTCCTTCAGCAACCAACGATTCCGGTCTGGATGGCTTCATATCGCACAGCCCTGCCATGCAGCCGCTGTTTTCCGCCCTGCACATCATTGCGGAGACCGATTCCACCGTTCTCATCACAGGCGAAACCGGTACCGGCAAAGACCTTCTGGCAGAAGCCATACACAAGGCTTCCGAGCGTGCCTCCGGCCCCTTTGTCAAAGTGAACTGCGGCGCCCTGCCTGAGCACCTGCTGGAATCAGAACTCTTCGGCCACGTACGCGGCGCGTTCACGGGCGCGGTATCGGACAAACCCGGCCGCTTCCGCCTCGCCGCAGGCGGCACGCTCTTTCTGACTGAAATCGGCGACCTGCCCCTCTCGCGACAGGTAAAACTGCTCACCGTGCTCGACGACCCGTGCAGTCCCCCTCTCGGGGCCCCCCGCCCTCTTACCGAGGAGGTCCGCAGCTGTGCGGGCACCCACCGCGCCCGCGCACGCAGGGTGCCGGGCGGCCGCTTCCGCGACGATCTGCGGGGCCGGCGCGCTGTCG
>JBKEAK010000231.1:0-21062 GCA_047972125.1 Halodesulfovibrio sp. | reverse complement strand
GGAATGGGCAGGCGAATATAACGAGCTGACTGCGAACCCTCTGAGATTGCATTTGAACAGAATCGAGCCTAGAAGTTGAAGTTGCCAAGTGTGTCAGAGAGATAATTTTTATCCGAGCGCTGTGTCATGAGGTTGATCGCGGCTGGTGACAGTTCAGATCCGGTTTGGTCCGATCTGGTCCGATCTGATCTGAGTGCTGCCGATTCATTCAAACTAACAAGGCGAATGGGGGGGCAAATAGTGAAGAGATCGCCAACAGGCATGTCGAGGAACGAAGTCTGAAAACACCATTCCGGAGGGTGAAACACCCATGTCGTAATGTCTCATAATGTAAATTATGTTAACTTTTAAATATATGAAGGTATGCAAAATCAGCATATTACTCTCTTGTGGATTTTCGTGAAACAATCGGTAAGTTTTCCACAGTCGTCTCTCTTCTCTTTGGCTTCCTTGGGTGTTTGACCGGTGCGACACCGGCTTTAACTTTCCTTGCCTGTGCTCCCTCAGCATCGCCTCTGCACCGTCCGTCGTTCTGTCGGGACTTTTCTTAAAGAGGTTTACTTGAACCTTTGGGCTCAAACGCCTGAACTGCGTTCCATCCCGGATGCCTACGCCGCATGCATGGCTGCCTACAGACGCTGACTGAGGGCTTTCTGTTGTCCGGGTGTTCTGTTCATCATGATGCGCATCCTGCGCACCCTGACTTCTCTCTGTTTTATGGGCTCTGAACGTTCGCGTACTCATTAGAGCTCACGCTCCGCGTTTCACTGCCACGCTTGCACCGGTTGTGGGCGGCACATCACTTTTGAGACCTTCATATTTGCCATATGCGGGGGGAAAATGAATTTTGCTAGTCAGAATATGTCTGGCTCCCCTTTCAGGCCTTAAAAGGGCCGGAAACGAGAAAAAGCCATGGCGGGGTGCACCATGGCTTGAATAAGTGGAGATACGATGAAGAATGCTGTTCGATTTGCCGATTTTTGACCAAAGAGACCAAGGGCAACTCGTCTATGCCGGACTTCCTACTTGCTGGTCATGCGGTACACTCCATCCCAGTCTTCGCCTGCAGGTACTGGAGGCGACTGCTTGTACTGCCTGCATCGGGCAATGAAGACTGACGAAGGCGTTATCGGCAAATCCGGAAAACGCTCATATTCGCTGGCAACGGAAAAAGCCGAGATTGCCTTGTCCCACTCCTGTGCCTGATAATGGGCCATGCCTTCAGCAAAATACATGAAGAGTGTTGTATCCCTTTCTGTCAGGTCGCCTTTCATCGCGACGAGTTCATAGACATTGACTGGCTCGGATTTACCCACCACGGCAATGCGGTCGATGAAGCGGGTCTCCACAAAATCATGCACTTTTGCCGTATTGCCCCTGCTGTCCTTGAAGGAAATCTGCAGGGTATGTTCACTTACGGCAGTGTAAATGCCCAGCTGCTTTGCACCGGCCTCTAGCCGTGCTGCAAGGTTCACGGGGTCTCCCATCATGGTGTAATTCATGCGTATTGCGCTGCCCATGTTGCCCACAACCATCTCACCGCTGTTTATGCCTATGAGAATGCGCATCTGGTGTACATTAACGGGCCACTTGCTTTTATCCGGCCATATTTCGGGGGAATACCCCTTTGAGTTGCGCACTTCACTTGAAGAATCAGTTGTTTCCGCAGCCCATTTTTCGCGCAGGGCCAGCAGAGTGTTCTGCATGGCAACCGCCACGCGGCAAGCTCGCAGCGGATGGTCGGGAAAATCGATGGGCGCTCCGAAAAAGGCAATGATCGCATCCCCTTCGTATTTATCAAGGGTCCCGCCTTCGGCGATGAGTATATCCGTCATTGCAGAGAGATATTCATTCAACAGTTCAACCAGTTGCGGGGCCGTAAGAATTTCGGAGAAGGTTGAGAATTTCTGGATGTCAGTAAAATAGGCTGTCATTACACGGGCTTCGCCGCCAAGTTCAGGCATGCTGCGCTCTGCAACCATCTCTTCAATCAATTCGGGGGAAAGGTAGGACTTGAAGGTTGCCGTAAGGAATTTCTTGTGCCCCTCTTCCCTTCTGAACTTCATCAGTGTGAGCAGGGAAAAGTTAATGGCAAGCGTAAGCAAGGCCGTGAATGGCGACAGAAAGAAGCCCTGGGTGGCAAAGCTCCATTTTGCTCCGAACAGCAGCCCTGCTCCCATGGCAAGGGAGACCATGAGGGCTTGAATGGCGCCGGTCAGGGACAGGATGATGGTAGAGGTGATGCCGACCAGAAGGATTGTGTTGAATTCCAGCACCCGCGCAAACCATGGACGTGTTATGAAATCGCCTTTAAGAATGGAATCGAGCACCGTTGCATGCGCTTCAACTCCTGGAAAAACCGGATCAAACGGCTGCGCCCGTAGATCCTTGAGTCCGGCTGCAGACGTGCCTACAAGAACGAGTTTCCCTTTAAGTTCATCCTTCTTCAACTTCTGTTCAAGCAGATCGGCAGCCGAAATATACCTGAACGCACCGCCTTTCCCCCTGTATTTCAAGAGCATGCGTCCTCTTTCATCAAGGGGAATCACGCGGTCACCGAACTTTATGGATTCGACACCGCCCTGCTTCATTTTAAGGATTATCTGGTTGTTGCCAGTGGCTTGCATAAGCATGGCCAGCGCTAGGCTCGGATAAATCTGACCTTTAAAGGAGATGATAAGGGGCGTTCTGCGGAGCATGCCGTCAAGGTCCGGCACGGTTGTGAAAAATCCTGCTCCCCGTGCCGCCTCACCCAGAACGGGCAGATTACAGATGGCCTCCGGCGCATTGTACAGGACGTCTTCCGGTCTGGAAGCCCCGGATTCCGCGAGAACAATGGCTTTTACGGGGTGCAGCGCACATGGCTTTTCCGTGGCACCGGATGGTTCAAAGTTAAAGTGGTACCCAAGAACAAAGGGGCCGCGCCTCAGATTGTCTGCCAGCAGTGTGTCATTATCCAGCAGCGCATCGGGAATGCCTGAAACCTTCAAGTTAACCTTTAGGTCTTCAGCAAGGGTCTCCCTGAGAACTCTGGGCGAGGTGCGGTCTTCCTCTGAAAAAACAATGTCGAGCCCTACGGCGCTAGCCCCGTAATGCTGTGCCAGCGCCAGAAGCATGGCCACACGGTAGCGCGGCCATGGCCATTGCCCGTATCTGTCGAGCGAGCGCTCATCAATATCAATGATGACCGGAATGCCCGTTGTCTCATGCGTATGTGACTGTATGAGCAGTTCATCATAGACCTTGTAGACAAGGCTGCGCAGGATGAAGGGATTCCAGAGATAGAAAAGGAGCATCACCAGGGTGACGAAAAAGCCGGTGGCGAGGACGGCAATACGTCCGCTGAACATGGTTTTCAGCCCAAGACGCAGCCTGCGCAGGGACAAGTGCATGACCGCCCTCTCCTTTTCGGGAATAAGGTGTTCCCCGCCGGAGACAATGCATTGCCGCAGGCCCATAGGACAGGTGAATCAGCCCGTAAGGAAGAGCTTGCCTACACCGCCCTAGGAATTGCTTGCGGAAAGATCCTCCGGTTCGGGCCGGGTTTTCCACCGTTTATGCATCCAGAACCATTGTTCCGGATACTTTCTGACATATTTTTCAACAGCACCAGTATAAAATTCAGCAACTTGGCGGATCTTCTCTTCACGGGTGCCGGAAAGTTTGTCGGGCGTGAGGGGAGAATCCACATGAAAGACGTAGCCACCCTGCTCATCACGGACGAGAAACACGGGCACAACCGTTGCGTTGGCCTTTACCGCAAGCACGGCGGGTCCCATGTTCACTGCGGCAATCTCGTTCAGAAAGGGAAGAAAAATGGCTTCGTTACGTGGGCAGTTATGGTCCACCAGAAATGCAGTCAGCCCGTTTCTTTTCAGGGCCTTAAGGACCGTGAACACGGCCTGACGGTGGTCCACCACCTTGGCTCCCTGGCTGCCTCTGAAATGGCAGATAAGCTCATGCAAATCAGCATTCTTGTTCTTGCGGACGACAACCAGTGCGTCTCTGTTTCTCTTGGAAATAAGACTGCCGAGCATGCCTGCCATCAGCTCCCATGAGCCGAGATGAGCGGTGGCCGCCACTACCGGCCCCTGCAGGTTGATCACTTCTTCAAAAACGCCGGGGCGTCCTTCCCGTATGGTGCTGCGGCAAAATTCTTCGTTCATCCTGCCCACGAGCACCAGTTCGAGAAACGACTTGAAGTTATGGATGAAGCTGGCCTTGGCAATCTCCCGTGCCTTTTCAGAGGGGACATCAAGATGCTTTTCAATGGCGTCAATGGCAAGCCTGCGTCGTGAACCCACAAGGTGCCACATGCAGCCGCCAAGAAAACGGGCGAGCCGGTCCGCGCCGCCAAAACCGAGCGACGGTGCTATTCCGGCTATGAAAGAATATGGAAAACGCATGAATATTCCGTACCGTTACAGGGCGTTGAGACGTTCTTCAAGTTTAAGGCATTCCTGCTCGAAAACTTCCTTATCCAGCGTGCCTTCCGGTACAAAATACGGCTCGCCAAAGGCAAGGTGAACTTTGGAAAAGGGAACGGGCACTTGAAACTTGTCCCACGACTTTTTGAACTTGAAGCTTGAGGACATGTGAATGCGCAGAGGCACAATGGGAGCATTGGCCCGGTTGGCCACGAATACGGCTCCTTCCTTCACTTTGTGGCGCGGTCCTCTGGGTCCGTCTACGGTAATGCAGCCACTTATTCTGTCGCGTTGCATGGCCTTTGAAACTTGAAGTAGAGCTTTAACTCCGCCGCGGGAACTGGAACCTCTGGCGGTTTTCACGCCAAATCGTTCCATGAAGCTGGAAAGCAGTTCTCCGTCTTTGCTCTGGCTGATCACGGCGATGAGCTCCAGATTCCTTTTCCCGTGCACAACAGGAAACAGCTCATCATGCCACAGGGCAAAGACCATGGGCTCGCGCTGCGCTGCAAGCTTATCTACGGTCTCTCTCCCCGATTCCGTAAAGCGAAGCGTGGCATACATGGCACGCACCACCCAGTAGACGCTGGAGTATATTAATGATGGGGGCAGCTTCATTTATGCGGGCTCCTCAACCATGGCACAGGTGGCCGGTTCGACGGATTCGGGAGTATTGAACTGCATTGCATAGAGCTTGGTGTAGAGCTGACAGGAGCCGAGCAGCTCTTCATGGCGTCCCTGCGAGATGATTCTGCCACGGTCCATTACCAGAATCCTGTCTGCGGAAAGAACCGTGGACAGCCTGTGGGCAATGACAATGCTCGTGCGTTCCGCCATCAGGTTTTCAAGGGCTTTCTGCACAATACGTTCGGATTCGGAATCCAGCGCGCTGGTCGCTTCATCAAGAATGAGCAAGGGAGCATTTTTGAGAATGGCGCGGGCAATGGTCAGGCGCTGTTTCTGACCACCGGAAAGCTTGGTGCCCCGCTCTCCCACCACGGCATCGTAACCGTCTGGCAGTTTTTCAATGAAGTCGTGCGCGTAGGCAGCGCGGGCTGCTGCATACACGTCGTCTTCGTTTACGCTGGCCTGACCGTAGGCAATATTGTCGCGAACGGAAATGTTGAACAGGAATGCATCCTGCGAAACCATGGCAATGTTCCTGCGCAGGGTTGCCAGCGTGTACTCGCGGACATCCAGTCCGTTGATGAGAATCTGTCCCTGTTGCTGCTCGTAAAAACGGGGGATGAGATTGACAAAGGTGGTCTTGCCCGCACCACTGGGGCCGACAATGGCTACCCGTTCACCGGCACGGACGGTAAAGCTCACGTTATCCAGTGCCGGGGCTTCACAGCCGTCATATGCAAAGGATACGTTGCGGAATTCCACTTCCTTCAGTTGCGGCTCAAAGGGAACAGCACCGTCTTTTTCCTCAACAATCTCGGTGGAATCAAGGATTTCGAAAACTCGCTCGGCACCGGCAAGGGCGCGCTGCACATCAAGATTTGCGGCACTGAACTTCTTTACGGGCGCATAGAGCAGCCCCAGAGCGGCGAGAAAGGACATGAGGCCGCCCACGGTCATATGCCCCTCGATGACGCGCATGCCGCCTGCCACAAGCACGGCTCCGGCACCAATGGCACCGACAACGTCCATGACTGGGGAAGACAGTTCACTGTAGACCACTTCCTTGACGGCGATCTTAACGAGACGGCCGTTTTCCTTGCGGAAGTTCTCCCCTTCCTTGCGTTCAGTATGAAACGCCTTCACTACACGGATGCCGCTGAAAACTTCCTGCAGAAAAACGGAAATGTCTGCCAGTTTGACCTGGTTCTTGCGACCGAGCTTGCGCAGCTTGCGGCCGAAAAATGCGATGGGAAGAATGGCCACGGGCAGCACCAGAACGGCCCATATGGCCAGATACCAGTCCTGATAGAACACAACGCCTATCAGTGCCACCATGGTGATGAGTTCCCGCGTCATCATGACCACGGAAGGAAGGCTGGAGCGGATGAGAATGACATCCTGAATGATGCGCGACATGAGGTTGCCCACCTGCTCCCGCTCAAAGAACTTCATGGGCAGAAAGATCATTCTGTCGTAGAGTTCGTTCCGTAGCTGCTCGAGCACTTTGAGAGCACTGTAGCGCATAAGGTAGTTCTGGACGTATCGCCCAACGGCTTTTACGGTGAAGATGCCCACGGCCGCGAAAGCGACAGCCATGAGTGACTTCATATCCTTGCCGTTCAGTCCGTCGTCAAAGGCGGGCTTTACTATGTAAGCCGTACCGCCTTCTGCGGCGGAAACCATGAGCATGGCTATTATGGCTATGGTGATCCGGCCCGAGTAGGGCTTGAAGTACCCGAGGCAGCGCTTGAGAAGAGGAAGGCTCTTTACATGTTCACTTTTTTTGTCATATTTCGCCGAATCGGACATGAAATGTATTTCCCGGCCCTTCAAAGGGCTTTGTTGCTGCATTAGTCTGCTGTTTTAACTTGACCAGCCGCGTGCGGCTGGTATCTCCTAAGCGAGGAGGATCACAATGCCAGAAATTGAACTGAACTGCCAGAACCTTGCGTGCCCTCAACCTGTTCTGGAATGCAAAAAATTGATCGAGAAATCGGCCCCGGCGGCGTTTTCCATACTGGTTGATAACGAAGCTGCCAAGGAAAATGTCACCCGCTTCGTTTCGGGCAAGGGATATTCCGTTGCCGTAGAGACCATTACCGGCGGCTGGCGCCTTGTTGCGACCGGCAGCGGCAATGAAGGTTGCGGCTGCGAAGTCATGACGCCCGCCCAGATGGCGGCAGTGCAGCAGGAGCAGAAAGTCTGCGTGTTCATTGCTTCCGATGTTATCGGCGGTGGTGACGACGTTCTGGGCGGTAAGCTCATGAAGAATTTTCTTGCCACCCTGCCCGAACTGGGCAAGGAACTTTGGCGTATTGTCATGGTGAACGGCGGCGTAAAGCTTGCCGTGAAGGATAGCCCTGTCATCGAGGAATTGAAGAAGCTTGAAGCTTCCGGCGTTTCCATTCTGGTATGCGGCACCTGCCTTGACTTCTTCGGCATTCTGGACGCAAAGGCTGTCGGCCAGACCACCAACATGCTGGACGTTGTTACCAGCATGCAGCTTGCAACCAAAGTGCTCCGCCCTTAACCAGTTCGAATCATCAGGAATCTCATGTCCAGAAACAGTGACAAGCCTGCCGGTGCCAGAAAGAACTACCGCGATCATGACGGCGACGACAGACGTGCCCGACGGGATGGCGATGGCCAAGGCGATTCCCGCCAGTCTCAGCAATCCCGCCAACCCCATCAGGCCAACCGGACCGATCGGTCCGATCACTCCGATCGCTCCGGTCGGGCTCAGGACGGACACTCTCAGTCCCGCAGAAGTGACCGGTCTGATTCGCGCCCTGCTTCGGCCGACTCGCGCCATGATCAGACAGAAAAGCCGCGTGGTCAGGGTGCCGACAACCGTGGACGCCAATGGAATGATAAGGGGCACGACCGAGGGTATGACAGAGGGAATGACCGGGGCAGGCAACAGCAGCACCAGCCGCCTCGTACGCAGGAAGCCGCTTATGTCGACCCTTCTGAGCCTGTGCGCCTTAACAAGGCCCTTGCTCTGGCAGGAATATGCTCCCGTCGCGCTGCTGACGAACTGATAGCTCAGGGCGCTGTGGGGGTAAACGGCCAGACCGTGACCACCGCAGGCGTGAAGGTTGTTCTGAATAAAGACGTTGTGACCGTGAACGGGGTTACCGTAAACCTGAACATGTCACGGCAGACCTTCACCTATGTCATGGCGAACAAGCCTGTGCGTGTGGTGACCACCGTGAAGGATCCGCAGGGGCGCACCACCATTCTGGACCTGCTCCCCCCGGAAATGAAGAAGGCCCGGCTCTTTCCTGTAGGACGGCTGGACTTCTTTTCGGAAGGACTGATTCTTCTGACTGATGACGGCGATCTCACCTACCGCCTTACGCATCCCAAGTGGCATCTGCCCAAGGTGTACCGCGTACGCATTCGTGGCGCTGTGGCCGATTCTGCCCTGCGCACCATGCGTTCCGGCATGACCCTTGCCGAAGGTGAAGAACTGGCTCCCGTCAAGGTGAACGTGCTGCGTGAAGAAAACGGCGTGACAACGCTGGAAATGCACCTCATGCAGGGGATTAACCGGCAGATTCGTCGCATGTGCCGCGATCTTGATCTGACCATTCTTTCACTCAAGCGATTCCGCCATGGCCCTCTGGACCTCGGCAATCTGGACAAGGGCAAGGCCCGGTTCCTTGATGAAAACGAGGTGTCCCTACTCCGTCGTGCCACCGGCCTTGAATAGGCCGATAGCCTGAATACACATAAAGCCCCTGAAGACTGCGTCCTCAGGGGCTTTTCTTTTGTGTGGTTGGAATGGGCAGGCTTTCCTGCCCTGGAGTATTATCAGGGATTACTCCCAGTGATTATTCTTTGATCCCCTGCTCGGGCACGCTCTGGGTTCTGTCTTCCACATCCACCCCCTTGGGCGGAGTGAATTCGAAGAAGCTGTCTTCAAGCGGCTTGTCAAAAGCCATGCTGCCGAAGTGTATTTCGTTCTCGTTGCCGTAGAAGTCCACGGTAAGAATGCGGGCCACCTCATATTCCGGCGAGATCCACAGGGTGGCTTCGGTCAGATCGGTGGAAGGCTCCTTGGCAAAGAGATGCAGCACGGTCATGCCATCCTGCGGTGCCTGCTTTTCAATGTAGAAATCATCTTCAAGGTTGGCCTTGCCGGTGATGAAGCGCAGGGCTGTCTTGGTTTCATGCACCAGTGAAGCCGGATACTTGTAAGCTACTTCTTCATCCTTGAAATAGTTCCACACGGCTTCGGGGTTCACCACCAGAAGTTCAGGCGAGGGCTTTTCCGTTAC
The DNA here is from genome assembly GCA_047972125.1 of Halodesulfovibrio sp. Taxonomy (GTDB): domain Bacteria; phylum Desulfobacterota; class Desulfovibrionia; order Desulfovibrionales; family Desulfovibrionaceae; genus Halodesulfovibrio. The sequence goes on along the minus strand of JBKEAK010000231.1, from coordinate 11,725 downwards.
CCAGCGGATACGTTCGGGTGCTTTGAAGAACAGGGAGCCGGAACGGTTTTCAACTGCCCCGCTCTCTTTGTGCCGCAGCACCTGAGTGAACTGGGCGGTCATGGTCTTGGCCGCTCTGTAGCGTTTCTGAATGCCGTCCGTCACCTCGCTTGCATGAGACTGTGCCGCAAGAAGCACACAGAGTGCCAGAGCAAGCGAAACAGAGCGCGTCATGGAACGCATTATGGAGCAAAACATGGAACGAATATGGCGCATTGTGCGTACATCTCCGAGTCTGATTGTTTATGATGTTAGATAGTTGGATCAAAAATCATCGCGACCTGCGGGGCCGCCTATGACAGTGCGAGGCTTGCTGCCATCCGCTGCTCCGATAATGCCGTCCTGCTCCATCTGTTCAACATAGCGGGCTGCCCTGTTGAAACCGATACGGAAGCGGCGCTGGATGAGCGAAATGGACGCCTTGCCCTGTTGCATGACAAAGGCAACACACTCATTATACATGGGATCGTCAGATACGGCCCCCATGGGACCGCCGTTGCCGTCCATGCCTCCGAAATCACCTGTGCCCTCGTTACCCCACTCGGCAAAATCCACCTTGTAGGACGGAGGCATCTGCTTTTTCCAGAAATCGACCACAGAGACAACATCATCGTCGCTGACGAAGGCACCGTGCATGCGCTGCAGCCTGCCGCCGCCTGCTTTGAAGAGCATGTCGCCCTTGCCCAGCAGGTGTTCTGCGCCAACCGTATCCAGAATGGTTCTGGAGTCGTGCTTTGCGGTAACCTGAAAGGATATGCGGCACGGGAAGTTGGCCTTGATAAGGCCGGTTACAACGTCCACGCTGGGGCGCTGGGTTGCCAGAATAAGGTGAATGCCCGCAGCACGCGCAAGCTGTGCCAGACGGACGATGCTGGTTTCCACTTCTTTCGCGGCGGTGAGCATCAGGTCGGCAAGTTCATCAATGATGATAACGAGATATGGCATGGGCTCAAGCGCGGCATATTCTTCGGGCCGATCTTCACCCAATCCTTTAAGTTTGTCGTTGTAGCCTATTAAGTTGCGCACACCGAGAATGGCCATGGCTTCATAGCGCTTGTCCATTTCATGCACGGCCCAGTCAAGGGCGTTCTTGGCCTGCGACATGTCGGTCACAACGGGATGCACAAGGTGTGGCATGTCTGCATAAACCGCAAGTTCGATGCGCTTGGGGTCTATGAGCAGCAGCTTCAGCTCGTCCGGCGTTGTACGGTACAACAGGCTCATGAGCACGGAGTTGATGAACACACTCTTGCCCTGCCCTGTTGCACCGGCCACCAGAAGGTGGGGCATCTTGGCAAGGTCGGTGGCAAAGGGAACACCCGAAATATCCTTGCCTACGGCCAGCGTAAGCGGCAGGTCGGATTTGCGGAAGATCTCGGCACCGATGAGTTCACGCAGGCACACTATCTCTCTGTGCTCGTTGGGAATTTCAATGCCCACACTATCCTTGCCCGGAATGGGGGCCTGAATGCGTATGGATATGGCCCGGAGTGCCATGGCAAGATCGTCAGCAAGGTTGGCGATGCGGCTGACCTTGACTCCCGGAGCGGGCTTGATTTCGAACATGGTCACCACAGGGCCGGGGGTGATGCGCTGCAACTCGCCCTGCAGGCCGAAATCCGCAAGGGTTTCAATGAGCATGCGCCCCTTGCTTTCCAATACCTCCTTGGGCGTACGCTGCATGTCCGAAGAATGGTCGGAAAGCAGGTCGAGCTTGGGCAGTTGCACCTTGCCCTTCACGGGGGCCGGGGGCGCGGCCTTGGGAGTTGCCTTTGGCTTGGATCCAGTGGCCGGACCGGTGGGGAACGGCGAAAGCAATTCGCCTGCGGGGGCTTCCGGACGATCATCTATGATGATGGAAGAGACGGGTTCCGGCGCAGGTTGGCGCACAGCGACTTCACGCGGGCGTTCCTGTGCGGGCACCCGTTCAGCGACAACAACCGGTTTCGGCTCCGGGCGGGCTGCAATGACACCGGTATCGTCGGTATCACCAGCCAGCATGAGTGCTCTGGCTTCACTCTTCCTCTTGGGGCGGAACAGTCTGCGGATTCTCTTCACGGCAGATTCGCCGTGTTCGTGCTCATCCAGACCGGAGCCGCTTTCCTTGAGCATACTGCGCCTGTTGTGGCGTTCCAGGAACTTGAGAATGCGGTCCAATGTAAGACCCTGCAGGCGTTTGAGCAGGTCTGCCCATGTGCTGCCGAAAGTCAGCTGCAACGAGCACAGAAGCAGGAACAACCACAGGAGCGTGGCACCCGTGGGACGCAGGAAATACCAGCCTACACTGTAGAGGCTGGTGCCGAGAAAGCCACCACCCCTCATATCTCCCATATTCATGGAAACAGCCGAGGCGAAGGTGCTTAAACATATACCGAATATGGTTATACCGAACCAACGCCACCACATGGCGGTGAGTCCGGGAACGAAATTGCGGCCCCCGGCAAAGATGAAGCCGAAAGCCCACAAGTACGATGCGATGCCGAAAAAATCCACAAGCATACCGGAAAGGTATGCTCCGAAAAGACCAACGGCGTTGTTGATGGAAGCGGGTGAACTGACGATATGATTCAGGCTGGGGTCGGCCTGGCTGTATGTCGCAAGGCTCAGCAGCAACAGCAGCCCCCAGAAGACGAGAAACATGGCGAACAGTTCACGGGCCACGCGATTGCCGTCCGTAGCGCTATCCTCCGTAAAAGCAATAAAGAAAAAAAGGGATACGGCCTGTTACAGCCATATCCCTTACCGTATTACAGGGCATCCGTCCACACGGCGCAGCAGTTGTTCCTGCTGGGCACGCACGGGGCGGAAGACTAGTTTTCGCGGCTCAGGTATTCGCGGGTTTCGGTGTTCACCTTAACGCGGTTGCCGATGTTGATGAACAGGGGCACGTTGATGGTGATGCCGGTTTCCAGTGTTGCGGGCTTGGTCACGTTGGAAACGGTGTCGCCCTTTGCGCCGGGTTCGGTGTGGGTTACTTCCAGCACCAGAGATGCGGGCAGTTCAAGGTCGAGCGGCTCGCCATTGAACAGCATGATCTTGACGTGCTGTCCGTCCTTGAGAAAACCTTCCTTACCGTCGGTGTTTTCCTTGGACATGTAGTACTGTTCGTAGGATTCCATATCCATCAGAACAAGGTTGGTATCTTCGATGTAGAGGAACTGCATTTCGCGATGTTCGATGTTGGGACGGCCAACCTTTTCACCGGAGCGGAAGGTCTTGTCCACAACACGGGCATTGAGCAGGTTGCGCAGCTTGGTACGAATCATTGCGCCGCCCTTGCCGGGCTTGAAATGCTGAAATTCGATAATTTCGTACGGCGTCTCATCCATCAGGATTTTGAGGCCGCGCTTGAAATCGGTAGTGGAATACATCGGATCCTCCAAAAAATCGGCATGTTGCCGAAAGCGTTGTTCTGATTTTTATGGGCTCCCCGTATCGGGAAGCGGCACATTACTCTTTTTCGTGGTGCTGCACAAGTGCCTGCACGGCCAGTGCATAGCTCATCATGCCGAAGCCGGCCACAACACCGATGACATGGCGGCCGATGTAACTCTTTTGGCGCAGAGGCTCCGAGCGCGCGAGCACGTTGCTCAGGTGCACTTCCACACAGGGAACACCTATCCATGCAAGGCAATCTGCCAGAGCAAGGCTGGTGTGGGTGTAAGCTCCAGCGTTCAACGCAACGCCATGCACCCCCTGCTCCCGGGCCTGTTCCAGACGATCGATGAGCGCGCCTTCGCTATTAGACTGGTAATACTCAAGTTCAACTTCATCGGCGCGTTCGCCAAGCACCTTGCGGACAAGAGGGGGCAGCGCGCCCATGCCGCTCGTTCCGTAAATCTCCGGCTGCCGTTTGCCAAGCGCACCGAGATTGGGGCCATTGAGGATCAAAAACCTGTAGCGGGCCATTCGCATTCCCCTTTGTGTTTATGCCATCCATTTGATACCATTGTCTCAGCATGTCGTCACATGGTCGCACCATGATCGTGTCACGGCCATGCGGTGATCACAGCATGATCGCACAATGGATTGAAACAAGGCATAATTTACAAACAGACTCCTTCTGTCAAGCCGGTCTCCCGGCCCTCCTCCATCATCGGATATATAATGCAACCGCAACTCATTCTGGAAGATACCATATATACGCTTGAGCAGCTTCACAACGTTGAGGCTCCTCAGATTGCTCTTGCCGGTCGCTCCAACGTGGGCAAGTCCTCTCTCATCAACGCTCTTGCAGGCCGCAAGAAACTGGCCCGCATAAGCGCCACCCCCGGCAAAACGCAAAGCATCAACTACTACCGTGTGGAGCCTTGGGGCTTCTATCTGGTGGACCTGCCCGGCTACGGCTATGCGAAAGCCTCCAAAAGCGACCGTGAAAAATGGGCTAAGCTGATCAATGCCTACCTCACCAGCACGCCATCGCTCAAGGCACTGGCCGTGCTGCTTGATTGCCGCATTCCCCCGCAGAAGCTGGACGTTGACCTGACAGCATATGCCCGTTCCATCCACATTCCCCTGCTTCCCATCCTCACCAAAGCGGATAAGTGCAAGCAGAAGGAACGTGTTGCCAAGCAGTCCGAATGGGCGCGCCTGCTCGAAGGTGTTAAGCCCATCATTTCTTCCTCTTCTTCCGGTTTGGGCATCAATTCCATATGGGAAGCCATGCGACTGCATGTGGGCGGCCCTCAGGAAGAGGAATCTGCTGAAGCGCCCTCACCTGTTGAATAGTGGGAATAGCGAAAAGGCTTCGTTCGCACATCCGTCTCGAAATTTTTTCATAAGCGCACGAAAAAAGGGCGGTCCCCATATGGGACCGCCCTTTTGCATTATCGTCTTTGTGGTCATCAGGCGCTGGCTGCTACAGCCATTCGAAGTAGTCCTTCCAGGACCCTTCGCGGCGTTCGCGGCGCTCTTTCGCTTCCTGCTGCTGGCTCTTCAGGTAAGACACCTTGGCCTTTTCGCGGGCGTATTCCTGATATTCTTCCACGTCGGAGTACTGTTCCACAACGGTGTTGTAGCGCTTGTAGGCAGCCATGTACCGCTCTGTCCGCCAGTAGAAATCGGCGACGTAGATTTCGTGCTCCGCCATGTACTTACGGCAGGTATGCAAATACTCCTGGCCCTTAACCGCATATTCCGAGCTAGGATATGACTCCTGCAGGCGCTGGAAGTATTCATAGGCTTCGGCAATGTTGGTCTGCGGCCGGTCAATGGAAATGAAGCTGTTCAGGTTGGCATTGCCGATCTGGAACAACACATACGGAATGGCTTCGTGACGCGGATGGAGCGTTTCGAATTCCTTGTAGGTGTCCGCGGCAAGCGGGTAATCCTCATCAAGGAAATAGGCGTCTCCCAGAGACAGTTCCGCTTCAATCGTATAAGGGCTGAAGGGATACTTGTCCTTGAGCGTGTTGAAGTATTCGATGGCGGATGCGTAATCTTTTTCACGCATTGCATCGTTTCCGGCCTCAAAAAGTTCCTGAGCGGTGTCTTCCGGGGGCGGCAGATAGAAATAATCTATGAAACCGCAACCATTTAACACGAACAGGACAGGCAGCAGCGCTAAAAAGCGAATGACAGTTCTACGCATTAATTCATTTCCAGATAGTGGAATGCGGAGTTGGCAGCAGTTGCACCGTCGCCTACCGCAGTGGCGACCTGACGGCAGTTCTTGGACCGGCAATCACCCGCGGCGAAAATACCGGGCAGGTTGGTGGCCATTTCCGTATCGGTGATGATGAAGCCGGAGTTATCCGTCTTGAGGCCGACCGGATAGAATTCCTTGAGGGGTTCGTACCCGACAAAGATGAACAGTCCGTCAAGCGCAAGAAAGCTCTCATCTCCGGTTTGGGTGTTCTTGACGGTAACGCCGGTAAGGCTGTTTTCCCCGTGAATCTCGGTCACCACAGAACTGCGGATGATGTCGATATCGGGGATGATGCAAACCTTTTCCTGAACGCACTTGGTGGCACGGAAGTCTTCGCGGCGGTGAATGAGGTGCAGCTTCTTTACCAGCTTGGAGAGGTAGAGAGATTCCTCAAGCGCGGAGTTGCCTCCGCCCACAACGCCGACAGTCTGTCCGCGGAAGAAGTTGCCGTCGCACAGCGCGCAGTAGGAGATACCGCGCCCTGTAAGGCGCTCTTCATTGGGCAGGCCGAGCTTCTTGTATTTGGCACCGGAGCAGATGATGATGGTTCTGGCAAGAACCCATTCGTCGCCGATGAGAACCTTGTTTCCCTTGGGGCTGTACTCGATGGCTTTTACGGCATCCGTATACTTGTCGTAATGGTAGCCCTCAAGATGCGCCGCGAGCAGGTCGGCAAGTTCATAGCCTTTGATGCCCTTGGGGAAACCGGGATAGTTCTCGATTTCCTCGGTCATCAGCAATTGCCCACCGGGAGACAGCATTTCCGTAAACGCCACGGTCATGCCGGAGCGCAAAAGATAAAGGGCGGCCGTAACACCTGCCGGCCCCCCCCCTATCACCAAGGAATCATATTCTTTCATTAGCCGAGAGCCTTCTGGGAGATCATGTCCTTAATGCTGCTCTTGGATACAGCACCGGTGATCTGCTCCACCACTTCACCGTTCTTGAACAGAATGATGGTGGGGATAGCGCGGATACCGTACTTGCTGGGGGTAGCGGGGTTTTCGTCAACGTTCATCTTGGCGATGCGAACCTTGCCTTCGAATTCGGCAGCCAGTTCGTCAATGACCGGACCCATCGCACGGCAGGGGCCACACCAGGGTGCCCAGAAATCAACAAGAGCGGGGATATTGGACTTGAGAATTTCAGCTTCGAAATTGCTGTCGGTTACCTGAACTGCCATAGTTCGCTCCTTTGTAGGTTTTGACCGAAGTTTCGGCCTCGTCGTTCATTCTGGGGACGGAGGCAGCACATGGATGCCACACGTCGATATCAAATACAAATATTAGGGGTTTCATACCGTGTCAAGGGAAGCTCGTGATTTATGAGTGTCCTCTTGCAGGTCAAACCACTTCCCTCAGATAGTCATCAGGAATCTTTTGTCCACGGGGAATGGCATCCAGATCAAGTCCGTGGTGCATTCCCTTTGCTGCGAGCAGTTCGCCCGCATAGGCAACCATGGCTCCGTTGTCGGTACACAGAAAAAGAGAAGGCAGAGAAAGCCGTATGCCAAAACGCTTTGCCACGTTGTCCATGGCTTCCCGCACCCTGCTGTTGGCTGCAACACCGCCGGCGACAATGAGCGATTTTGGGGCCTCGCCACTGTCGCACATACGACTGATGGCCCGTTCAACCTTGATGCGCAGAGTTTCCGAAACGGTATGGTTGAATGAGGCACACAGGTGAGCAAGCCCGGAAACGTCCATGCTGCCGTCAAAAAGGCGGGAGGCCATGTCCTGTGATGCAAGAATGAGATGGGGATTCTTCTGAATATACAGCCCCACGGCCGTCTTGAGCCCGCTGAAGCTGAAATCGAGATTGTCGTTGTCCAGATAGGGTCTGGTAAACAACGAGGAATCAGGCTCTGCCATCCTGCCCAGCCGGTCGATGAATCTGCCGCCGGGATACGGCATGTTCAGCATCTTTGCCACTTTGTCAAAGGCTTCACCGGCTGCATCGTCGAGGGTTCTGCCCAGCAGAGAAAAATTATCCGGCCCTTCTATGCGATAGATATGTGTGTGCCCGCCGGAAACGAGCAGCCCTGCGGCAGGAAAGGCAAGTTCTTCCTCAAGGCCGGGTGCCAGCAGGTGGGCGTGCAGGTGGTTTATGCCCACAAGTCGCGCGTTGCCCGCGGCCACAAGCCCTTTGGCAAACCCCAGCCCCACAAGCAGGCTGCCGAGAAGACCGGGGCCCCTGGAAACAGCCACGACATCAATATCCGCTGTTGTCACGCCTGATTTTTCAAGCAGCTCGTCATACAGTCGCCCGATGAGCCTGTAATGCTCGCGTGATGCCAGTTCCGGCACCACGCCGCCGAACAGGGCATGAATATCTATTTGAGTGGCCATGACGCTATGCAGCAGTTTGCCATCGCGCACGAGGGCCAGCGCTGTTTCATCGCAGGAAGTTTCAATGCCGAGAGTAAGCATGGGTATCTCTGAAAAAATCCCCGTTGACCGGGGCAAAGACAGGCGGGGTTTCATGTCTGCCTGTGTTAAAACAAGGAAGCGGGACCGTGGCCCCGCTTCCATATTAACGGACATGTCGGGGCGGGCTAGCGCCCTGCTTCTTCGTACATCTTGGAGACCTGCTCCACATCCTTTGCCGATCCGATGAAGAGCGGCACACGCTCGTGCAGTTCGCCGGGCTTTATCTCCAGGATACGGCGTTTGCCGTCGGTGGCGGCGCCACCGGCCTGCTCTGCCACAAAAGCCAGAGGCGAGGCTTCACACATGAGACGCAGCTTGCCCTGAGGCTTGTGCGGAATGCGGTGATCAACAGGGTACATGAAAATGCCGCCGTTGAGCAGATTGCGGTGGAAATCCGCAACAAGGGAGCCGACATAGCGCAGCGAATAGGGAGCGCCGCGCTCATTGTCCTTGCCCTTGAAGTATTCGATGATATTGCGAGTCGGTTCGTCCCAGTAGTGATAGTAGGATTCGTTGACCGAATAGACCTTGCCGCGCTCTGGAATGCGGATATCCGGATGCGAAAGCAGGAATTCGCCCACGGTGGGGTCCAGCGTGAAGCCGTGCACACCTTCACCGGAAGTATACACCAGCATGGTCGAAGGACCATACAGGAAATACCCGGCAGCCACCTGCTCCGTTCCGCTCTGCAGAATATCAGCCAGCGTCACGTCCTCGTCATTGGGCGAGGTGCGCTTGAGAATGGAGAAAATGGTGCCTACGTTGATGTTCACGTCAATGTTCGAGGAGCCATCAAGCGGATCGAAGATCAGAATGTATTCGCCGCGTTTGAAGCGCTCGGGAACCTTGATGATATCGGCGTTTTCTTCCGAAGCCATGGCACACAGAACGCCGGTGCGCTCCATGCGGTGAATGAGGGTGCGGTTGGCATATTCATCCAGCTTCTGGACCTGCTCGCCCTGCACGTTGGTTTCGCCGGTAGCGCCGAGAATATCCAGCAGACCGGCCTTGTTAACGCTGCGGGCGATCATCTTGGCGGACAGGATGAGGTCATACAGCAATGTCGTGAATTTACCAGAAGCCGCAGGAGACTTGGTCTGATGCAGCAAGACATGTTCGGTTACAGTAACCTGACGCATTTCACCCTCCGTAAATGCGATTTGCCTAACGGCATTCTTTTCTACGCTCAACCACTCCGGCATCAAGAATACCCATGGTGTATTCAATGCCTTCAGCATTCTTGGCAAAGTTGCGAAGTTCCTTGAACGCGGCAACCTTGTCAGGCGAATCAAAAATTTCCACCACGTGCCACAGCTGGCCCTGCTTGTCATACAGCTGCATCATGCAGGGGGAGAAACCACGTTCCTTGACGAGCTTTGCACGCTCTTCCGCATACTGAGGATTGTGGAAGGCGCCAACCTGCACGGAATAAACCGCATTCTTGGTCGGAGCGGCAGGTCCGGGGGTATCGTTCAGGGTAGGCTGAACCATTCCGGCTTCAAGGACAGGTGCGGAAACAACGTCTCCGCCCTGCTCCGCCGATGCGTCCGAAGCTGCGTTTTCCTGAACCTCATCAGTCGGCACGGGCATGACTGTGGGAACTTCCACAACCGGTTCGGGACGCGCAAGCGCGTTCAGCTGGCTGGGATCGATGGGGAATTCGCTGGAGGTAGCGGCAAAAACCAGAGGCATGTTGCCGATATACTTGGAAACCCAGAGGAATTCGCCCAGTTCGTTGGAAACGGTATCCGTGGAATCAGACTCAACGGTCTTCTTCCAGTCAACCTTGGCCAACGGGGTGGTATCATAGATGTAGTGACCGGACCAGAGAACGCCTTCCGGAGCAATGATCACGAGACGCGCCGGATCGGGGCACACGGAAAGAAGACTGCGCGGATCAAAGTGGCCGATGACCATGCCCTTGAATTCGTTGTTCACGAAGAAGGGAGTGCCCACATACACTTCGGGGCCCAGCGGGTTGTTTTCGGCATAGGCACGCATTTCACGCACACCGCTCTTTTCGTCTTCAGCGAACAGCGGCGCAAAGTTCAGCGCCTTCATGCTCACTTCGGGCCTCTGCATGAACACGGTGCCATCGGGAGAAGCCACGGCAATGCCGTTCAGCCAGGGGTAGCGGGTCATCATCCGCTGCACCCAGTCCTCGGTGGGGAACTGGTCCTGATTTTCCATATCCCTGCGGAAGGCCTCAAGCGCAACCCCTACGGGGGTGTACACGGTGGCGAGACGATCTTCCACGGGCTCTGCGTCTGCAGGCTCGAAATCAAGCGTGGCAGGCGTGTTGAGGTATTCCCGATAATATTTCTTGGTGTCCTTCCAGACATTCTTCGCAGCTTGCTTGCAACCGCCGAGCACGGTTATGCAGAGAGCCATCATGATGGCCACAGTCACAATACGACGCACGTATACGCTCCTGATATGGACTTGGTTGGGGATATGCAGCAGCCGGTAACTCCGAACATGAAAACGCAGCCTTTATCGGGCTGCGCGTGCTTCAAGTCTTTCTGCCAGCATTTCCAACGTATTGATTAGCTTGGTTTTGCCCTGCAGCGGCTGGGCATCTTCCTTTGTCTGAGAGGTTTGGCCCGCAGGTTTTGCAGTGCCATTCATGGAATCGCGAAATTCTTGTATTCTGCGACGTTCATTTTCTGTCTGAGCCGATGCATCCAGTTCGTCGCAAATGTCAAGGGCTCCCTTGACGTCGCCCTGCTCTGCCAGCACATGTGCCATGGTCAGCGTGCGCAGGGAAAAGGGCTCATCCTCATGCTCGTCAGCGTCGTCATAGGCTTCCGGCAGATTTCTGGAAACGCCCATGTAGGCTGCGGCTTCTGCCTCGGTGAACTGTGCATGGCTTTTGCGGAGGGGAACTTCAGGTTCTTCCAGCTCAATGTCTTCATCTTCTTCGGCCTGCACAGGTGATGCGATGGATTCGGCAGAAACAACCGGATCGACATGCGCAGCATGCGCAACATGAGCAGCATGGGCACCGTGGGAAACATGGGCAGCAACAGCATTTTCCGGAGCAGGCATGACCGCATGACCCCCCTGCAGAACGCTGCGAAGCCCCTGCTCAATGATGGATGACCACGAAATGCTGGTATTGCTGAAAGTGGCGGAGAGGAAGGAAAGTGCAAGCGCAGCATCTCTGCCGTCAGGGGAAGCAGCCTGCTCGGAAGCCCAGTTTTTCCAGAAAGAAGGATACTTGGACAACACCATGCCGACAGAGGCAATTTCTTCGGCAAGCTTATCCTTGGCGCCTATCCTGCCGAGGCAGTCGATAAGCAGCATGCGGGCTTCAAAATGTTCCGGGTGACGTTCCAGCCCTTGTTTAAGGGTTGCCCCTGCTTCGGAGTATTGATCGTTATCTGCGAACAGTCTGGCAAGGGGAAAGAAAACCTTGGAGCTGGGTTCAAGCTCGCGTACTTCCTGATACCACTTAATCTTTGCCTTCATCCTGAACGGCTCCTGCTGTACCCTCTTTGGTTTCTTCGGGGAAGATGTACAGTATTTCGTTATCCTTGACGAAGTTCATCCGCTGTCGAATAACTCTTTCAATATACGCAGGATCGGATTGCAGCAACCGTATTTCCTG
>JBKEAK010000230.1:0-1819 GCA_047972125.1 Halodesulfovibrio sp. | reverse complement strand
TTCCGTATAGATGCGCAGGCATAACTTCCATTGCTTTCATGTCAGTTCTTTCAAAAAAATGTTCATCAACCGAGTGATCAAAACACAACGTACCACACCGGTCAAGCCAACGACATGCGAACCGGACAACATACAAACCGTGGGGATGCAGCAAACCGGACGTGCAACGGTTGGCACCCCCTTATACGCTCTCCGCCGAACAATCAGCTTACGGGCGGATCAGGCAGGAGAGCGTGATACGACAAACAGGATGACAGCAAGCAGGCTGGAAAAATCCCGCATGGGGGAAGAAGGGAGCAGGCGGCAGAAGGAAAAAACGTCCCGTTCAGGCCGGGCAAAATCGCGCCGGCCCCTATCGGACATGGCCGTGTCGTGACAGATCAGGCAGATTCGTCCGCGTCCGTCATACTGCTGTACACCAGCATGTCGAAGTCAGAACCGATGCGAAGCGCCCGTTCCGCAGGCAGCACCCAGCCCATGCACGTTCCCTGAGCCAATTCGCTGTCATATGTCGCATAGGAGCATGCAGAAAGGATACCAAGACACCGGAGGGGGGCATACACTTCAGGGAAGAGCTGGCGGCCGGATATGTGCTCGCCCGTGGCCATGCTCAGCTTACGGCCTGTGCCCTTTTCCGTGTGCCACAACTTCCCTTCTCCGGGGTAGTCCAGACGCAGGTCATACCCGCCCTGATCCCCCGCATCCCTGAGAAACCAGAATGCAAGGGCACCCATATTTTCTGCGGAACAATCGAACAGGAAGGTGCAACCGCCCTCCATAAAGCCTTCCACGGCGTCAATTGCAACGCCGTGCCCAGCCTCGTGCCCACCGGCACCGCCCACGGGCAACAGATGAAGCCTAACGGACCCCATGTCGCCGGAGGCATGCAGACACCACCTGCCGTCAGCAAGCCGGAAAAGACGAAGGGGCACGCTTGTGCCTTCCTTGCGGATGCAGGCCCCCGCCAACTCGGCGCCTTCGGAAAGCAGAGGAAGCGGCACCGCCCCTTCCACTCCCCCGGCGGCAACCACAAGCCGAGCGGCCTGTTCCGATTCATACAGCCACAGGCAGGCGGGAGTATCGGCAGAGATGCCGATGCCCTCTTCCTTGCAGGGGAGGTATTCAACAGTTCTGTCTGTACCGCGGCTTCGACGGAAGAGCCGCATGCGTCCGGAGCCGTTGCCTCCTGAAACCACGCCCTTTGCAGCCCAATCAAAGGGGAAGGGGCGGGTCACGCGCCAGCCGTTCCTGGACGGTGGCAGATATCGCAGCACATCGATGCTGTGCAAGGCACGCTCTGCCACGTCTTCTGCCTCGAACAGATGCACAAGGCCCACGTCCGAAATGGTATAATACCCTTCAAGCTGGCAGGGGTTATCCCTCGGGGCTGTCACCGTAACCATGGACGACCGGTCGGAAGCCGCAAATTCGCTCAGGGCTGATGAGATGTCTTCAGAGGATACGAACGGACAGCGGAAGTCTGCCACCATTACGGGGGCGCCTTGCCCGCCGGTCAGTTCCTGCACGGCCTCCAGAGCGGCCCGCGTGCCGTAGGGCAGAAAACGGGAAACCTCCCTTTCCCTGTTTGCTTCCCGGACGATGCAACGCACTCCGGCAGCATCCCGCGGCCACACATCGTGCAGGGCATCGGGCTCGTCCGTTACCACGACAACCTGCTCCACACCCGCCGCCTGAAGGGCCGCATGCACCCGGTCCGCCAGAATGGTCCGTCCGGAATCGCTGCACCACAGGGTCTTCCGCTTGCCCATGTAGATGGGCAAGACAAGAATCATACGACCTCCGGACAAAGCTGAAAGTC
>JBKEAK010000229.1:0-4076 GCA_047972125.1 Halodesulfovibrio sp. | reverse complement strand
TTTCTGCGTTCCTTCCTCCGCGACAGGAATACGGAACGGAACGCTGCCGCGACCAAGCCGGATTCCCAACGGCCCGATCCGCAACGGGCCGAAGCGCAGATGACCTAACGCAAAGGGCCTAACCACAAAGGGCCTGAGCGGACGCCGTGTGTGTGATCTGACCGGTTTTTTCCGCCTTCCTCTCCCCTCGTCATTCTCCCTGCCCCGGCATGCCCCGGCATTCATAACCGGGTGCACGGCTGCGTTGTAACCCTTCCTTCACCTGACTTTCTGGTTTGCGTAACCATGGTGACACATCGTGTTCACGCATGGGGCGCATGTGATGGTGAACGCCTGCGAAGCTGGCAGGATCAGCAAGGCAGGCAAAGCCGGGCAGGGAAACCCGGGAGGAGGGATGATGAACGCCATCAACACGAGCAAAGGCGACAGGGAGCAGGAAGGGGAAGCGCTACGAGCCGATCTGCATGTGCACTCCAGATTCTCGACCAGACCCTCGGAGTGGATTCTGCAGAAGATAGGTTGCGCAGAAAGCTACACAGACCCCGTGGCCCTGTACCACACCGCCAGACGGCAGGGCATGGACCTTGTCACCATTACCGACCACAACACCATAGAAGGCGCGCTGCAGATAGCGCACCTGCCCGATACCTTCATATCCGAAGAAGTCACCGCCTATTTCCCGGAAGACCGCTGCAAGCTGCATGTGCTGTGCTACGACATTACCGAAGCCCAGCATGAGGAGATACAGCGCCTGCGCACCAACGTGTACGAACTGGTGGATTACTTTCTTCAGCAGGATATTCCGCACGCCATGGCCCATGCCATGTATTCCCTGAACGGCAAGCTCTCGCAGCAGCACCTTGAACGGCTCATCCTGCTGTTCCGCACTTTCGAACTCAACGGCGCGCGCAACGAGGTGCTGAACAATACCCTGTGCGAGATTCTCTTTTCTCTGGATGAAGCCCGCGTAGAGCGCATGGTCAACGACCACAACATCATGCCCCGCATGCACGAGCCGTGGCGCAAGTGCCTTATCGGCGGCTCGGACGATCATTCCTCGCTGAATATTGCCCGCACCCACACGGTTGTGCGCGATATCGCCCCCGGCACCATAGGGCGGGAGCGCATCCGCGATTTTCTGCACGGCATGGCAGACGGACGTTCAGAGGCCATAGGCAAGGCCGCGCAGCCGGAGACCATGGCCCACAATCTCTATTCCATCGCCTACCAGTTCTATAAGAACAAGTTTGCCCTGAACCGCCATGTGAACCGCGACCTGCTGCTGCGTTTTGCCGACCGCGCCCTGACCTCGTCGCCTGAGCCGGAAGGGGGGCTGCTGACCCGCCTGCACAGCCTTATCGGGTTCAAGCGCGCCAAGCATGTGTTTGCCAAGCCGCCCCTCAGCGTGCAGGGACTGCTGCAAAAGGAGGCAGAAGACATCATCTGGAACGATGGTGAGCTGCGCAACCTCATCAACACCATGGAGAACAGTGGGTTGGCTTCCGAGCAGGCATGGTTCCGGTTTGTGAACCACGCCTCGGAAACGGTAATGCGCAATCTGGCCGATTCGCTCATGGGGCACGCGCTGGGTGCGAACCTGTTCAGCATCTTCAATACCATCGGCTCGGCAGGGTCGCTCTATGCCATGCTGGCACCGTATTTTGTGGCCTACACCCTGTTCACCAAGGACCGTACCTTCTGCGCCGAGAGCCGGGACCATTTCATAGAGCGCAGCCATGAACGGCAGCGCCTGCATATCGGTCACTTTACGGACACTTACCATGACGTTAACGGTGTGGCGCGTACCCTGCAAATGCAGCTGGACATAGCGCAAAAGGTGGGCAAGCGCCTCAAGGTCATCACCTGCGGGCCGTCAGCCGTAACGGATAACCGTCCCGGCGTGGTCAACTTTGAGCCCATAGGCACCTTCACCATGCCGGAATATTCCGAACTGGCGCTGTATTATCCGCCGGTACTGCGCATGCTGCAATATGCCTACGACCAGAACTTCACACACATCCATTCCGCCACGCCCGGTCCCATAGGCTTGGTGGCGCTGGCGGTTTCGCGCATTCTGCAGATTCCCATCCATGGCACCTATCACACTGCATTCCCGCAGTATGTAAGTATGCTCACGGACGACGCCGCGCTGGAAGAAGCCATGTGGCGTTACATGATCTGGTATTACAACCAGATGGACAGGGTTTATGTGCCCTCGCATGCAACGGGGGAAGAGCTTATCGCCAAGGGCCTGCCGCGTGAGAAGGTGGTCTTCTACCAGCGGGGCATTGATACGGAACAGTTCCATCCCCGGTACCGCAACGGCTTCTTCAAGCGGTATGCGCCACAGGCTGGTGCTGCCAGTGATACAGGTGACGCTGGAGACACTGGCCGTGTCGCCAAGGGAGTTTCCGGTCCTGCCGCAGATGGCCCCCGCGAATTCAGCTCAACGGCTTCCGCAACGTCCGGCATCTCTGGTGATGCAACCGGAGACAGCGCTCATGAGGGAAGCGCGGGAGCGGCTACGGGAAAGGCTGGGGAAACGGCAGCGAGAATGACCGAGGGAATGACCGAGGGAATGAATGGTAGAGCCGCCGGGAATGCTCCTGCGAGCGAAGGACAGCGCATCCAGAACGACCTGAAATTCGTGTACGTGGGCCGCATCTCGCGGGAAAAGAACATCCACGTCCTGTCAGAAGCCTTCAGGCTGATGGCCCACAGGCAGCAGGGCATCCGGCTTGTTGTGGTGGGGGATGGCCCCTATCGTGAAGAGATGGAGCTGGACCTGAAGAACCTGCCCGTCACCTTCACCGGCTACCTCACGGGGGAGGATCTGGCGGCGGCGTATGCCTCGTCGGACGTGTTCGTGTTTCCTTCCGGCACCGATACCTTCGGCAACGTGGTGCTGGAGGCACAGGCTTCCGGCCTGCCGGTGATCGTCACGGACATGGGCGGACCCAAAGAGAATCTCATTCCCGGCAAGACCGGTTTCATCGTGCCGGAAGGCGACCCCGTGGCACTGGCCGATGCCATGCTGCAGTTCGCGGACGCCCCGGAAATGCTGGACGAGATGCGCAAGGCAGCCCGCGTGTATACCGAGAGCCGCAGCTTTGAAGCCTGCTTCATGCACCAGTGGGAAATGTATCGCGAAAAGCGGGTGGCATAGCTTTGGATGTCGGCGTTGTAGTTATATTTGGTGGTTGCGTGTTTAGGGTGACTGTGTAAAGCACTTGCCATTTTTTTACTGGCCAGTTAAACTGCAAGTAAAACTGGAGGTGCTGTGATGTTCGTTCGTTTAGAGAATGTGGCTGAATTCCCCAGCGGGGTGTGGAATGTTCAAATTGAACCTCAAAGGTTAGCGCATTTGGGCACTCCCCTGAGTCAACAAGGAAATACCAGCGTACTTCTCATTCGTTCACCAGCGTATGATCTTCAAAGAAAAACGATTGAGTTTAGTCTTGAATCCGTATTGTTGTTGAATTTGGGAAGAACCTCTCAGACCTTCTTGGTCGATGCCGGGTTAGACCAAGAACATACGGCGTTGTTAGTAGGTGGCGTTCCAAAATATGAGGGCTGTGGGGGGGATAAGTTTTTTTTAGATAAACTTAAATCTTTGCCGAGTGATAGAGAAGCTCTTGGAGTGGATATCCTTAGAGCCGTGCGGTCTTGTTTGGCCGGTGAGCTTGTTTACAAAGAGAAATCACAAAAATTCGTCGAATCTCCAGACAACTACTGGGTCGTTAGAATTCAGCCGCGCGTAAAGAATCTCCGTATTATCATTTATGGTATCCCATCAGACCATAAGAACTATAGTAGAATAGAACTGGCAAAAGATATGTCGAGTTATTCTAGCTTTTTAGTCGAAAGTTCGGAGCAGGTTGAAGAAGCAGTGGATGCAATTTTAAGTGCTAAGCAGTTGAAGGACCGACGCAGGTAAGTTTGGAACAATACTTGGGACGTACTGTCCTTTGTTAAGAATCATGTTGATCTTTGGTAACTATCAGAAATAAAATATAAAAAGCAGGAGGCGTTTCAGCCTCCGGCTCTCTTTTTCTTATGGCAACCCGGCCCTAGAA